>NZ_OY776411.1:605000-905000 GCF_963675585.1 uncultured Draconibacterium sp. | reverse complement strand
TGTAGCTCCCATGTTTTTTAGGATATACGCTTTTGCTTCTTCCATCATTCGAATGCCCAGGCCTGTGCCGCGTTCTGATTGGTCTACAACAACCCGCCCAATGGAATAATCGGGGAAACGTGTGCCTGGTTTTAAAAGGCGCGAATAGGCAACAATTTTATTTCCTTTTTTTAAAAATTGATGCACAGCATCCTTGTCTAAGCCGTCAATGTCGTTGTAAACGCAGTCTTGCTCTACTACAAATATTTCGGCCCTGAGTTGAAGTATACCGTACAATTCGTCGGTGCTTAACTCGGAGAAATGTTTAAATGTAAATTTCATTGTGCCGAAAATAGAAATAACAATTAAGAAAAGCCAATTTCCTATAAATTCCAGAACACCATTTTCAGGTTTGTTTTATTCTTTACCCCTCACCCTGTCGGGAGCTCCCCTCGCGAGGGAAGCCAGTTCAATTTATCATCTACTGAATTTAAAGGCTGTTTTCCCTTTTTAAGGGAAAATGTCGACAGACAAAAGGGTAATGATGCAACCGGGTTTGATATCTAGAAAAATAAACTGGCAAGCATTGTAAAAACCAAACCACAAATGGCAATTATCGATTCCATAACTGTCCACGACTGAAGGGTTTGTTTTTCGTTCATTCCAAAGTATTTACCCACCAGCCAAAAACCACTGTCGTTTACGTGTGAAAGCAATGTGGCTCCTGATGCAATCGACAAAACGACCAAAGCACGTTGCGGGTCGTTGAGCCCGAATTCGCTTAAAACCGGGGCAATAATTCCGGCAGCGGTAATCATGGCAACAGTAGCTGAGCCTTGTGTTACTCGCACAATTGCGGCTAAAAGCCAGGCCAGTAAAATAGGAGGCAAAGCTGAATTAGCCATCGACTCGGCCATAATTTTACCAATACCGCTATCCACCAATATTTGTTTTAAAACACCGCCGGCACCAGTAATCAGTATAATAATTCCGGCAGGGCCAAGTGCTTTGGTTGAAAGTTCCAGCACCTTTTGTTTATCCATTCCGCGCTTTATACACAAAAAATAGGTAGCAATTAGTGTCGCAATTATCAGGGCCGAAAAAGGATGGCCGATAAATTCAAGAACATCAGTCCAAATGGATTGAGCAACAATATTTTTTGACACAGCCAATCCGGTAAATGTGTTTACTAAAATCATAAACAGGGGAATGGCAATTATTAAAGCAATCAAACGAAAAGAGGGCAGATTGTTTTCATCGTATTCCTTTTCGGAAGGTTTGTCGTATTCGGCCGGAGGAGAAATATGTATTTTTTTTGAAATATAACTGCCCCAAATCGGTCCTGCAATAACAGCAGTAGGAAATCCTAAAATAATGCCCAGTAAAATTACCCAACCCAACTGCACATTAATAATGTCGGCAACGGCAACAGGCCCGGGTGTTGGCGGAATAAAACTATGGGTAACAGCCAAACCGGCTAAAAGTGGTATTCCATAGTATAAAAGCGAACGTTTAGAGTCGCGTGCCAGAGCATAAATTATCGGGACCAAAATGATGAATCCAACATCAAGAAAAACGGGTATTGCCACAACAAATCCGGTAATTACCATGGCCCACGAAGCTCTGTCGGTGCCAAACTTTTTAATCAGGTAATGTGCCAGCGATTCGGCTCCACCCGAACTTTCCAACATTTGACCAAAAATGGCACCTAAGCCAACCACAGTAGCAACAAAACCAAGAGTCCCGGCCATTCCGTCCTGTATCGCCTGTGTCACTTCTTTTAAAGGCATGCCTGCAATTATTCCTACATAAATGGCAGTTATAAGCAGCGAAATAAATGCACTTACTTTAAGTTTTAGCACCATAAAAAGAAGAAGACCAACAGCTGAAATTACAATGAAAATCAAGAAAGGTGTACTCATTTGGTTTAGTTTTAAGCGGTGTTAAAGTTATGATTTGAACTGATTTATTCAAACATATTCAATTGAATTATTGTTGATGTTTCATGCTCGTGTCGCCAATATCGGCTCGATTAACAAATAAGTGGAGTAATAAATTAGACAAAATGGGAGCGAGTAAGATTATACAATTCCAAAGTTCTTTTATATCTTTATTTTTAATTGTTAGTCCTGCTTTTTTACATGGGTTTTCAACTAAATTTGATACGATTGAAGTCGACAATTTTTTTTTGCATATCCTTCCTCTTGATTTCTTTGCTCGGTTCGGCTCAGGAAAACAGAATCGTGCGCAAAATTAAATTCACGGGCAACAAACATTTCCCCGATTACAAGTTAAGAGATGAAATTACCATTGAGTGGAGTACCTGGTTTAAAGAAAAAATATTTGGGAAAGAACCGGTGTATTACAATGAAGAATTGTACTCTGCAGATTTACAACGGATTCGTATCTTTTATCAAAAACAAGGGTATTTAAATGTTACATTCGGTCACCCGAAAGTTGTGATGAACAAGCGGAACAAAGTAAAATTAACTGTGCCGGTTGTTGAGGGCGAACCCGTTCTAATTTCTGATATCTCGTATATAGTCGATTCTACCTATACTATCGAACAGGTTCTTAGTGATCAGGAACGAAAAAAGCTTGAATTTAAAACGGAAGCCACGGCAACAAAAATATTTCGCGACCAGGCAATTACCAATGATAAAATAACCATTGCCGAAGCTTTTTACGACGAAGGATATCCATATACACTGGTTAAGCACAAACTCGAAGTGGATACAACGTTGCATTCAACCCAATTAAACTGGTACGTAAATCGCGGACCTAAATCGTATTTTGGGCCAACAAATGTGGTTGGAAACAGCAGGATAAAAACAAAAAGCATACTCCGGCAGCTCGACTACAACGAAGGGGATGTGTGGTCGAAGAAAGCAATTGATCAAACCCAGAAACAAATTTTCAACCAGGGAAATTACAGGGTGGCATCGGTTAAAACCCAGATAGGTGCTGAGTTGGTTGATACTTTGCCCATGCAGATAATTATTAACGAGGCTCCGCGGTGGTCCATTCGTTTTGGAGCAGGTTACGGACGCGAAGACAAAATAAGAGCTTTTACCGATGTTCAGTATTTAAGTTTTCTTACAAACACCGGAAGGCTTAATTTTTATGCAAAACACTCAGGACTTGAACCCTATAATCTTTATTTGAAATTTTCGCAGCCGTCTTTTTTATTTCCGATAAATACTCTTACGCTGTATCCTTTTATGCAGCGTCAGAATGAGCCGGGGTATAAAATCGACCGAATTGGCTATAGCATTACTTTTTTACAAAATTTTTCAAAAGAATTAAATACCTCCATTGCCTTTATTTATGAAGATGTGGATGTGGATACTACTGGTTATATGGAAGGCAGCTCGGCGAAAGATACCGAAACGTTTTACCAGAAAACAGGTATTGCTCTGGGGGGAATTTACAACAATACCGATCCGATTTTAGACCCGGTACAGGGATTTGTAGTTTCATTCAATACCAAAACCAACGACATTCTTTTTTCAGGAGATATGCCTTTTTTCAGGGTTTTAACCGAGTTTAAAACTTACGTGGGTTTGCAAAAAGGTGTGGTGCTGGCATTAAAAGCTAAAATGGGTGGAATTAAAAGAACTGATGGTGAGATTTTTATCCCGGTTGAAGAGCGGTTTTTTGCCGGAGGAAGTCATTCGGTTCGGGGATGGTCGAGAAGTGATCTTGGCCCGCAAGATGAGGATGGAACACCCATTGGAGGGAATAGTTTGTTGGAATCGTCAGCCGAATTACGGTTCGATTTGGGACGAGAGTTAAAGTTAACGGTATTTGCTGATGCCGGTAATGTTTGGAAAGACTCGTTTATGTATAAATTAAACGATTTACATTATAGCACGGGTTTCGGATTAAAATATAAAACCGTAATCGGACCCGCCGGAATTGATTTTGCACGACCTGTTTTTGACAACACTAACAAGTGGCAAATTCATTTTAATATTGGTCATTCATTTTAACTGTAATGCGAAATAAGTGGAAATATTTGTTGTTTATTCCGGTAGGATTTATTCTACTGCTTGTTGCATTACTGTTGTTTACACAAACGGCATTTTTTAAAGAAAAGGCAAAACAACAGCTTGTTAATATTCTGGAAAAGCAGTTGAACTTAACGCTCGAAGTGGAGAAGATTGAGGGAAACTGGTACAATCATTTAGAGGTGCACAAGGTTCATTTTACTGACAATGATTCAACTGTTGTGTCATTGGAAATGCTAAAGTTGAATTACAAATTGCTTCCGCTAAGGCACAAAGTTATTCAAATTGATTCGCTAATATTAGATAAACCACAAATCAGGCTTTGGCAGAAGAAAGATAGTACATGGAACCTGGCGTCGAATGTAAAAAGCGAATCCGAAAATACGGGCAGTGCAAGCAATGCATTTGCATATACTGTTGATGTTAAAAGTGTTGAAATCCGTGATGGAAAGCTCTCTGTTTCTTCGTTTTCAAAATTTATTCCCACAAAAACAACAGATATAAATCTTCGGGCCAGTGGCGAGTACAGCGACGTAAAAACAAAAGTCAGGCTCGATACTTTTTATCTCAAAACCGAAAATCCGTTTGTTGAATTGAAGAATCTGAGTGGCGTTTACACGATGGATAAAAACGGAATACAGATCGACAGTTTACGTTTTGTTGCCGGAGAATCGAACCTGGATTTTGAAGGAGAATATCTTTCATCTGAAAATATGAATGCGAATGTTACAAATGGAAAAATAAGTAATAAGGACCTGGCCATTTTTCTTCCAACATTTAAACTGTTGTGCTCGCCGGCTGTAAATGCAAATTTTGAAACCAGTAACGATTCTGTTTTTGCGTGGGCCGAACTGCAACACAATAATCAATCGCTTCGGGCAGAGTTTTCGATGGATAAGCTTTCTGAATTAATCAGTCAGAAAGAAACTGTTTCGTATTCCACTACCTTGTTGTTCACTAATTTTAAAACCAAAGAATGGATTGAGGTAGCGGGGCATTCCGGATTATTGAACGGAAATTTTAAGCTAAGCGGGCCCGATTTGTTGAACTTTAAAACATCGGCCAAGGTTGCCGGAGAACTAAAACGGTCGAAATACAATGGATTTAATATCGACAGTTTAGTGGTATCCGGTTTGTACAATGCCGATAGTGTTGATGCAAAAGTTGGGTTGAAATCGGCACTGGGAGATTTGAGTCTGGAAGGCCGGTTAACCAGTATAAGTACCAAACCAAAATATGAAGTACATGTTGTTGGCGACGATTTAAACATTACTTCGTTTGTTCCGGAACTGATCGACACAAAATTTGACGGAACTCTTGATGCCGAAGGAGAGGGAGTAAACAGCAATGATATTTTTGCAAAAGCACGTATAAACTTTAAAAGCAGCACAATTTACAGTTTGCCTTTCGATAGTTTAACGGCCTTGGTACAACTAAAGAACAACGTTGTAAGCTTTGATTCGCTAAATGCTTTCGCGCCCGGAGGCGAAATTATGGGCGACGGTACTTTATCGCTTGATTCACTGTTTTTAAATTCCTCATATACGGCACAAATTCATAATCTCGATGTAATAAAACCTTTCGTGGAATTACCCGTCACTTTTGATTCGGCAACAACAAAAGGGACAGTATACGGGCCGGTAAGCACATTAAAAGTTAACGGTGATGTGTCAATTTTTAATGCCGATGGATATTCAGCAAAACTTGAAACAGCAAAGGGCAATTACCTTGTTGCTGTGGAGGATTCAGTAATTGTAAAAGTAAATTCGAGTGCTTATAATCTGAGCAGCGGTTCTTTGTTGTTGGATTCTGCAAATGTTGATTTTGGGTATGTTGAAGGAAATATTGATTTAGCTGCAAGGGTGTTTGTGGATGAATCATTTAGTGTTTCTGCAGCCACTCAGTTTAATATTGGCGATACAATGGCGATTGATGTTCATAGTTTTGAGGCAAAAACAATTTTGTCGGACTACTATTTACCCGATACCATGAAAGTGAGACTTTACGGGTACGACAGATTAAACATTGAAAATTTAGAACTAAAAGACCGAAACCAGGATGATTTTCTCTTGGAAGCAAATGGAAGCATTTCGAATACCGACAGCAACCGGTTTGAAGTGCTTATTAAACATTTTGACCTGAGTTTGTTGAATCGCTTTATGGAGAGCGAAGATTCTCTGAAAGGATTATTTAACGGAAATTTGTCCATTCGTGGTTCATCGTTAAAACCCGTAATTAAGGGAAATGCTCAGCTTGTTGATCCCGTTTTTGGACCTTATTCCGTTTCTTCCATCGAATCGGATTTTACCTACGAAAATGAACTGGGAAGTGCCGAGCTTAGTATTCCTGAGTTTGGTGAAACTTTTAATGCTTCGCTTAGTGCTCCTTTTAAAGTATCCATCGATTCGCTGGAGTTTATATATGATCTGCCGTCAGAATTTAACGCCGACTTATATATTAAGTCACTCGATTTGTCCGAAATAATTACTTCGTACATGCCCGACGATAGTATAAAAGGAGTAATAAACGGGAAGATTAATGCAAGCGGTGAAATTGAAAATCCATTAATAAACGGTTATTTAGGCATTGATCGTGGAAAATACATAAACAATAATCTGGGAATTGATTACAACGACATTAAAGCCAACGTGAAATTCGAGGGCAATAAAATTCAGCTCGATACATTTTTAATACATCAAAAAGGTGGTTTAATATCTGTTACAGGCGAGGTTGAATTTGATTCGACCATTATTGCAGGAACTATTACAAGTTCTTCGTTGCAGCTCGATGCCAATAAGTTTTTTGTTACCAAACACCGAAACTATGAAGTATTAATCGATGCCAAAACGTTTATAAAAACGGGTGAAAAAAATCCCGAGTTTGGAGGAAAGGTAAAAGTTATACGTTCGGATATCTTTTTGCCCGCACTTATGTCGGATGGAAAAACGGATATTGAACACGATGTTCCTCTTTTGGTTGAAGCTTTAAGAAATCCTGCCGACTCGCTTGTAATAAACACGGGAGCACCAGCAAGAGAGAAAAATGAAGACAGAAACAACAATAAATTTACGGAGCAGTTAACGGGCAGGTTAAACGTAGAAATTCCGAAGAATACCTGGATAAGAACCAACGATATGCGGATTGAGTTAAATGGTGAGTTGGAGATTGTAAAAACCGGGCCTTATTTCGAAATATTTGGGAATGTTGATGTGGTTAGAGGATATTATATTCTGTACGGAAGGAAGCTGAATATCACCGAAAGTCAGATTGTTTTTCAGGGAGGAGAAGATTTTGATCCGACATTAAACATTGAAACCGAGTATGTTTTTAGAGGAATGGATAAGGAAAAACGTTACCTGAATTTGCGAATAAGCGGTGAACTTTCGGAACCGGATATTACATTTGTGTTGGATGGGACAGAAATAACAGAAACCGATGGTGTATCGATTTTAATATTTGGTGCCACCAGCGATGAAATTGGATACGGTGCTCAAAACGGAATACTTGGATCGGTTGGATCAAATGCGGTTACCAGCCTGGTTACTTCGCAGTTAAGTAAAACCATAGGTACGCAATTTAATCTCGATATGATTGAAGTAACTGCCACCGAAAACTGGCAAAGTGCCGCATTTGTTGTGGGTAAATACATCACCAACGATCTTTTTGTGATTTATCAACGCGGATTTGGAGAGGTTGATGGTGACGAGATAACACCCGAATCAATTATTCTGGAATATGAATTAAACGAGAAATTGTTTTTGCGTTTGCAAAGCGGCAGTTCAAAAGAGTCGGGTATGGATGTTATTCTGAAATTTGAACAAGAAGTTGATCGTCCGGTTCAGGGCATAAAAAAGGAATAAAGTAAAACCACTTTATTCCTTTTATTAAACATTTCGTGCTGTTTTATTCGCCAAAACGGTAGCGGATGTTAAATCCGAATCCGCCGGCATGAAAATCTGTTTCTTCAATAATACTTATCGATGGCCGGTAGTCAATACCAAGTGCTATCGGAACACTGTTAAATCGATATTCCATTCCAATTTCACCTGCAACTCCTAACCAAAACGGATCGTCAATTTGCATATACGGACCAACTCCAACATACCAGTTAAAAGCTTCGTCGCCAAGTGGTCTGTATAAAAAATCCCAAATTAAATCTATTCCTACTCCGTCGCCAATCGATAAATCGGCGTGTACACGGCTAAACTGTCCGGTAGAAAAAATTCCGTCAATGGCTACATTTCCACCTGATATATCTCCAAATCGTACTCCAAGTTCCTGTGCGTTGCTAAATGCAACTGAAGCAATTGCAATTGCTAATACCAGTAATACCTTTTTCATAATAATTGAATTAATGTTTGCGTTATGTTAATCTTTCAGAAGGAACAGTCTTAAACATAAATTGTTTATCTAAATCTTGTTCAAGCTTTAACATGAAATTTACGGCAATTATTGTATTCAAACAAAATATAATACTTCAATTTTTCAATTTTAACTTATTCTGTTCCTGTAATTACGAGGTGACAAACCCATTTTTTTTGTAAAGTCTTTTGTAAAGTAGTAGGGGTCGGTATAACCCAGTTTAAACGATATTTCTTTGATTTTCATGGCGGTGTAATCGAGAAATTCGCAAGCTTTTAATATTTTCAAATGAGAGAAATAACTGATGGGCGAGTAGTTGGTTTCCTTTTTAAAAAGCGTGCTGAGATAGGTGGGTGAGTAGCCTACTTCGGTGGCAAGTTTGTTTAAAGTTAGCTTTTTATCCAGGTTTCGGTTTAAATAATTGATGGCGCGCCGCACAACCGGACTCGATTCATCAGCAATATCATCGCTGGTTTTGTTGGCGTACACAAAGGTGGCCAGTAAATGTGCAAAACAGAAATTTACGTATTCCAGGTTTTCATCGTGAAAGCCTTTCGAAAGGTTATTAAAAATTTCATCAAAAAGCATTTCGCGGTTGGCAACCATGTTATTTACCGAAGGAATAAGATTTCGAACCAATGAAAACTCTTTGCCCATTTGTTGTGCCTTGGCTCCTCCAAAATGGGCTACTAAAAAGTGGCTGCTTACATTCCACTCCGAGTAATATTTGAATTTTCCTCCTTTTGGGATTATAAAAAACTGATCATCAGAAACCGGAATTTGCTCTCCGGTAATTTGTACAATACCGCTACCTTTTGTACAATAGGCCAGCATGCAATTGTCAAGTTGCTGCTCCAAATCCCAAATTGTTCCTTGTTCCACTCCAATCTCGCCCGTTTCGGTTAAATAGAGGTCTCGGGTTAACGACCTGTTTTTTTGTTCTTCAACCAAAGGCGCCGGAATTTTATAATATCTGATTTCTTTGTGCATCAACTAAATGGATTTCCAAAAACCAAATAAAGTAATATATTACATCTTTTTCAAAGAAAATACTATTTTTTGAGAATAGAATCTCAGATAATTTTGTCCAAAATCAAAATCATTAAGAAAACTTATTTTAAACCATGAGCGAATTATTATCAAAAATTGCCGATTGTGTAGAATTTGGAAAGATCAATAAAGCGGCTCCGTTTCCTCCGCAAATGAAAGGACAGGATGGTGCCGACGAGCTTACAAAACAAGCCATTGAAGAAGGAATTGTAGCACAGGATATTTTAACCGAAGGATTAATGGTTGGTATGCAAAAAGTTGGCGTGAAATTTCGCGAAAACAAAGTTTTTGTTCCCCAGGTTTTAATGTCGGCCAAGGCAATGAGCACAGCTATGGTACATTTGAAGCCTTTCTTTTTATCGGGCGAAGTAAAACAAAAAGGCACATTTATTATCGGAACAGTTGAAGGCGATTTGCACGACATTGGTAAAAACCTGGTTTCGATGATGGTTGAAGGCAATGGTTGGAAGGTAGTCGATCTTGGTACCGATGTAAAAGCAGAGAAATTTATTGCTGCTTTAAAAGAACACGAAAACGCATTTGTTGGTTTGTCGGCGTTGTTGACAACTACAATGGCAAGCATGGAAAAAATTACCAAAGCAATTCGCGAGGCATTACCGAACACAAAAATTGCAGTTGGAGGAGCTCCTGTTACCGCCGATTTCTGTGAAAAAATTGGCGCCGATGCTTATTCTGCCGATCCGCAGGGTTTGGTAGAGTATCTGAATTCGCAGGTGGCATAAACCGGATGGGTAGATTTTTGGACTTTCAGATTAAGGATAAAGAATAGATTTTTCACCCTCGGATATATTTCTGATGCATCTGAAAAACAGTTAATTAAGGAATGAAATTTCTTAAAATGTGAGTGGTATATCTGAACTTTTATGATACAAATCCGCGAATAGAATAACGATAAAGTCTGCTAATCAAAAACAAAATCCCAAAGTCTGAGAATCTATAAATCTAAATATTAAAAATACAATGAAAGGATTAGAACTTATAAAAAAGGCATTTGCTCTTGAAGAAGTGGAGCGTGTACCATGGGTGCCGTTTGTGGGTGTGCATGGTGGATATTTAACCGGAGTTGATGCCGAAACATATCTGAAATCGACAGATGAAATTGTAAAAGGTGTTAGCAAATCCATCGAAGAGTACAACCCTGATGGAGTTCCTGTGGTTTTTGATTTGCAAATTGAAGCTGAAATCTTGGGATGCAATTTGCAGTGGGCACCGCACAATCCACCGGCTGTTGTTTCTCATCCGTTGGCATACGGAACAAATTTGGCCCATTTAAAAGTACCGGAAATTACCGATGGTCGTATCCCGGTATGTGTGGAGGCAACCAAAATTTTGCGGAAAAAATATCCAGAAGTGGCACTTTATGGTTTAATTACCGGGCCTTTTACCTTGGCGCTTCACCTTATGGGAACCGATATTTTTATGAAATTATTTGAAGCTCCGGATGAAGTAAATGCAGTGATGGAGTTTTGTACAAAAGTTGGGCTTAAAATGTCGGAATATTTGTTGGATGCAGGTTGCGATATAATTGCAGTGGTTGATCCGATGACCAGCCAAATTGATCCGATGACTTTTGAAACCTTTGTTACGCCCTATTGTACCGAAATCTTTGATTTTGTGCGAAAAAGGGAAAAACTCAGTTCGTTTTTTGTTTGTGGCCATGCGCAACAAAACATCGAAGCCATGTGTAACTGCAAACCCGATAATGTTTCAATCGACGAAAATATTCCACTTGATTTTGTAAAAGAAATCGCCTTGAAAAAGGGCATCAGTTTTGGCGGAAACATGAAACTGACCGTGGTATTGTTAATGGGTAACGAAGATGATTCGCGCGAAAATGCCATGGAATGTCTGGATATGGGTGGCAAAAAAGGTTTTATTCTAGCACCCGGTTGCGATTTACCAATGGACACTCCTCCGGCAAATATAAAAGCGGTTAGCGAACTGGTTCACGACCCATACAAACAAGATGTGGTGCGTGCTTTGGAGAAAAAGGAAAGCACGCTTGAAATCTTTAATATGAAAGATTATGGCCAGGCCGATAAAGTAATTGTCGACATTATTACACTCGATTCTGAATCGTGTGCGCCGTGCCAATACATGGTTGAAGCCGTTAAAAAAGTGGCACCACAATTTGAAGGAGTTGTGGAGTGGCGCGAACATGCCATTAAAAAAATGGATGCGGTAACATTTATGTCGTCGTTAATGGTGAAGAACATACCTACCATTTGTATCGATGGTAAAATAGCTTTTGTTTCGCAAATTCCGCCCAGGGCTGAGTTGGTGGCCGCTATTCAAAAACGTATCAATAAAAAACTGCGCTTAAAAATTCAGCAAAAGAAAAGCGAGATTTTGTTGCTTTGCGACGATACCGAAGAGTGCAAAGGTTTAAAACAAAATTTACACCGGGCAATTACCGAACTGGGGAAAGACGTGCTGGTAAAAGTAATTTCGGATAAAAAAGAAATGGCGAATTACGGGGTTTCAAAAGGACCGGCTGTGGTTACCGTAAATTACAAACTAAAATCGGAAGGAGCAGAACCTTCGCTGGAGGTAATGAAGGAGTGGATTAAAGAATTGTAAAATTGATATTTAAAATCCTTTGCGTTACTTTGCGAAAAACCTTCGTGTTCTTGGTGGTTAAGAAATTTTACCACAAAGTTTCACAAAGAGAAAAACATAAAGTTTCACAAAGGATTGTTTAGTTATGGGAAAAATAATCGATCAAATAAAAGCCGGCAAGATATTGGTTTCCGATGGAGCCTGGGGTACATTTTTGCAACAAAAAGGGATGAAACCCGGAGAGTGTCCCGAAGAATGGAACCTAACGCATGCCGATGATGTGCTGGACATTGCACAAAGTTACATTGAGTCGGGCGCCGATATGATTGAAACAAACAGTTTTGGCGGCACGGTTTATAAAGTTGAAAAGTATGGATTGGCCGACAAAGTTTTTGAGCTAAACAAGGCTTCTGCCGAAATTAGCCGGAAAGCCGCGGGCGATAAATTTGTACTTGGTTCGGTGGGGCCAACCGGAAAGATTTTAATGATGGGCGAAGTTAGCGAGGATGATTTATACGCAGCCTTTAAAACCCAGGTGGAAGGATTGGAAGCCGGCGGAGTGGATGCCATTATGATTGAAACCATGACCGACCTTGATGAGGCACGACTTGCCATTAAAGCAGCAAAGGAAAATACAAGCTGCGAGGTTTTTTGTACAATGACTTTTGAAAAAACCCTTGATGGCGAATTTCGTTCGATGATGGGCATTGCACCAACCGACATGGTGAATACTTTAATTGATGCCGGAGCAGAACTAATTGGTGCCAACTGCGGTAATGGTATCGCCGACATGATTGGGATTGTGGAAGAAATAAGAAAAGCAAATGCCGAAATTCCGATTTTGGTGCATGCAAATGCCGGAATGCCAATGTACCAGGATGGCGAAACTGTTTTCCCGGAAACTCCGGATGAAATGGCAACTCTGGTTCCAAAAATTATTGCTGCCGGCGCCAATATTATTGGTGGTTGTTGCGGTACAACTCCCGGGCATATTTGTAAAGTACGCGAGGCAGTTGATGCGAAATAGTTGTCATTTCGAAGGAGGAAGGACTGAGAAATCTTTTGTACTGAAACAGATTTCTCCTCATTCTTCGTCGAAATGACATTAATGGGTGAAGAAAAAATGCAAAAAATACCTTTCCATATCATTTCCGGATTTTTGGGAAGTGGCAAAACCACTTTTTTAAAGCGAATTATTGAGCAGTATTCTGCTGAAAAGAAAATTGGGATCATTCAAAACGAATTTGCTCCATCAAACATCGATGGAGCCGAATTAAAAAAATCGGGGAAGGATTTTTCTTTGCTTGAGATTAATAACGGATCGGTTTTTTGTGTTTGCCTTTTGGGCGACTTTGTTCGCTCGCTCGAAAAGTTTATTGTTGAGTATAAGCCCGATGTTGTGATAATTGAAGCATCGGGACTTTCGGATACCACCTCTATTAGCGAAATTGTTTCGGCAGGTTCGCTGGCCAACAAAATATTTCTGGCTTCAAACAGGTGTGTTGTAGATACTCAAAATTTCTCCAAAGTTGGGGTCATGAAACAACGTGTTTCGCATCAGTTGAGAATGGCCGATGTGGTTGTTTTGAATAAAATTGATTTGGTAACAGGCAATACAGAAGAGCTAAAACAGGAGATTATAAAGATTAATCCTTTTGCCACGATAAAACAATCAAGCTATTGCGAAATCGACTTTGAATTAGGCGATCCGGCCATTAATAAGTTTTATTTGGGTGATGTAAAAACATTGCCCCGCCCCGATGTAAATTCGATGGTGATAAAGAGCGCCCGGGCTGTATCAAAACAGTCGATTCAGCACTTTTTAGCTGAATGGGCTCCCAAAGCATATCGTATAAAGGGTTTTGTAAAACTTGCCGAAAACAAATCAGTGGCGGTTCAGTGTACGTTCGATTCTGTTCAGATTGTTGAAGTAGAAGATACTTTTCATCCCACTGAATTGGTCGCTTTAAGCGATCAGTTTACCTTACGCGAGTGGAACCGGGCGTTTAAAGGGTTGAATTAGGGTTTCGCGATTTCTGAACCGCGATTGATTTGCTTTATAATTGGGTAGATTCAATCGCGAATTGGAATTCGCGAGACCAACAATTTTGAGTGAGTGATTGCAGCGTTTACCACACAGCGAGGCACAAACAAGGACTACCTCCTTTGCCATCAGCCGATGCAAAAATCCTTACCCGGCTGGCATTTTCCCCTAAAAGAGGTAAAATAAACAGAATATTTTATTTTTGTAAAGCACGACCCGCGAGCTGGGATTTAATTGGGTTGGGAAATGGGCACCTTTGTAAAGATTCTGAAACAAGTTCAGAATGACGTTTTAACGGATTTTCATTTCTGAAAACTACGCCTGTGCCTGCATCTTTTCTTGCATAATGAAGACTGCTTACGGCCAACCTGTTTTCGTATTGTTACCTCAGAATTAAATCATTTGTAGAAACATTTTAAATTAGCTATTTTACAACGCCTTTTTTGCGAGAGAATAAGTGTTAATCTACATTTGTGATACTCAAAAAATTGAATTCAAATACAACCAAAAGTAAATTATTGATTATGAGCAAATTTTTAACAGCCTCAATTGGGAGAAAGTTTGTGATGAGCCTTTCAGGATTATTCCTGGTGGTTTTTATCGCAGTCCATTTGGGTCTAAACTTATTACTGATTTTTGATAACAGTGGTGAATTGTTTAATCAGGGAGCTCACTTTATGGCTACAAACCCGTTGATTAAAATTATGGAACCAATCCTCGGATTAGGTTTTGTGATTCACATTGTGTGGTCATTTTTCCTTGAATATCAAAACTGGAAAGCAAGACCGGTAAAATACGCTAAAAAGAACATGAGCGGAGCAAGCTCGTGGGCATCGCGTAATATGCTTGTTTTAGGTGGATTGGTGTTGGTATTTCTTATCATCCACATGATTAACTTCTTTATTAAAATGAAGTTTACGGGCGATCCGCTACTGGATGAAGTAGTAATTAACGGTGAGCACATGCACAACGCATATGCTCTGGTTTCGTCTGCTTTTATTGGCAGTATGGCACTAAGTATTTTTTACATTATCGCCGGAGCTTTATTAGGATTTCACCTTTCTCATGGATTTTGGTCGGCTTTTCAAACTTTAGGTTTGAACAACAAAAACTGGTTAAAAAGATGGAAAGTAATAGGTAACATTTACGCAATTCTGATTGCCGTTGGTTACGCAGTTATTCCACTTTATTTTATGTTTGGAATGTATAAATAGGAAAGGAAAAAATTATGAGCATATTAGAATCAAAGATACCAGAAGGACCATTGGCTGAAAAGTGGAACAACCACAAAGCAGCAATTAAAGTGGTTAGTCCTGCAAACAAGCGTAAATTAGAGGTAATTGTTGTTGGAACCGGTTTAGGTGGTGCCTCTGCAGCTGCTTCGTTGGCAGAATTAGGATATAAAGTAAAAGCATTTTGTTACCAGGATAGCCCGCGTCGTGCACACTCAATTGCTGCACAGGGTGGTATTAATGCTGCAAAAAACTATCAGAACGATAACGACTCGGTTTTCCGGTTGTTTTACGATACAATTAAAGGTGGTGACTACCGTGCACGCGAAGCAAACGTTTATCGTTTAGCTGAGGTTTCGCCAAATATTATCGACCAGTGTGTGGCACAGGGTGTACCGTTTGGTCGCGAATACGGCGGTTTGTTAGATAACCGTTCGTTTGGTGGTGTGTTGGTAAGTCGTACATTCTACGCCCGTGGGCAAACTGGTCAGCAGTTGTTGATTGGTGCGTACCAGGCTTTAAATCGTCAGATTTCGAAAGGTGCTGTTGAAATGTACAACCGCCACGAAATGCTTGACGTTGTAAAAATCGACGGCAAAGCACGTGGTATTATTGCCCGCGACCTGGTAACCGGAGAAATTAAACGTTACGGAGCTCACGCTGTTGTGGTTGCAACCGGTGGATACGGAAACGTATTCTTCCTTTCTACCAATGCCATGGGAAGTAACGGATCTGCAGCATGGCAGTGTTACAAACAAGGTGCAATGATGTCGAATCCTTGTTTCGTACAAATTCACCCAACTTGCATTCCTGTTCATGGCGATCAGCAATCAAAATTGACTTTAATGTCAGAATCGTTGCGTAACGATGGTCGTGTTTGGACACCAAAGAAAAAAGAAGATGCAGTGAAATTGCAGGAAGGAAAAATCGGACCAAACGATATTCCGGATGAAGACCGCGATTTCTACCTCGAAAGAAGATACCCATCTTACGGTAACCTTGTGCCTCGTGATGTTGCATCGCGCGCTGCAAAAGAACGTTGTGACGAAGGTTTTGGTGTAAATGCTGAAGGAAAAGCCGTTTTCCTTGACTTTAAATACGCCATCGAACGTTTAGGAAAAGATGTAATTACAGCTCGTTATGGAAACTTGTTCCAGATGTACGAAAAAATTACTGATACTGATCCTTACAAAGAGCCAATGATGATTTATCCTGCCATTCACTATTCAATGGGTGGTACCTGGGTTGATTATAACTTAATGACAACCGTTCCTGGTTTATACTCAATTGGTGAAGCCAACTTCTCCGATCACGGTGCAAACCGTTTAGGAGCTTCTGCTTTGATGCAAGGTTTGGCCGACGGATATTTTATTCTTCCATATACAATTGGCGATTATTTGGCCGATGAAATTATGGTTCCAAAAATTGATGTAAAAGCGCCTGAGTTCGAAGCTGCCGAAAAAGCCGTAAGCGGACGTATTGAAAAACTATTCAATATTAAAGGTTCGAAACCGGTAGACTACTTCCACAAAAAATTGGGTCAAACCATGTGGGATAATGTGGGTATGGCACGTAATGCCGAAGGTTTGAAAAAGGCAATCGAGGAAATTAAAGAAATCCGTGCTGAATTCTGGAAAGATGTTCGTATTCCTGGCGAATTGAACAACCTGAATCCTGAGTTGGAGAAAGCAGGTCGTGTTGCCGATTTCCTTGACATTGGTGAGTTGATGGCTCGCGATGCACTGGATAGAAACGAATCGTGTGGTGGACACTTCCGCGAAGAGTCGGCTACCGAAGAAGGTGAAGCAAAACGTAACGACGAAAAATTCACTTATGTTTCGTGCTGGGAGTACAAAGGAGAAGGCGAAGAGCCAACATTACATAAAGAAGACTTGGTATTTGAAAACGTGAAGCTTACTCAGCGCTCGTACAAATAATCAAGTAAAATAATAAATCATAAATCTGTAAGATTATGGCTGATAAAATTTTGAAAAAACTCAAAATAAAAGTTTGGAGGCAGAACAACGCCAAGTCCAAAGGAAAATTTGAAACATATACAATCGAGAATATTTCTACCGGGTCTTCTTTCCTTGAAATGATGGATATTTTAAATTTCCAGTTGATTGAAGAAGGAATTGATCCAATTGCATTCGACCACGATTGCCGCGAAGGTATTTGCGGAACTTGTAGTCTTTATATTAACGGCCGTCCACACGGACCAGATACTGAAGTTACAACTTGCCAGTTGCACATGCGTAAATTCAAAGATGGCGAGACAATTACTATTGAACCATGGCGTGCACGTGCATTCCCTGTAATTAAAGACCTGGTAGTTGACCGTACAGCATTTGAGAAAATTCTTCAGGCAGGTGGATTCGTTTCTGTTAATACCGGTGGTGTACCCGATGCAAATACTATTCCTGTTAATAAAGACGATGCTGAGGAAGCGATGGATGCAGCAGCTTGTATTGGTTGTGGAGCCTGTGTTGCAGCTTGTAAAAACTCGTCGGCTATGTTGTTTGTATCGGCAAAAGTTTCGCACCTGGCAAAATTGCCACAAGGTAAAGTTGAAGCAAAAAGCCGCGCTAAAAACATGGTATCGAAAATGGATGAGCTTGGTTTTGGTGGATGTACAAACACTCAGGCTTGCGAAGCTGAATGTCCGAAAAGTATTTCTATTACCAACATTGCACGCTTAAATCGCGAGTATTTGGTAGCAAGAATTAGTGAGTAAAAGTAGTTAACTGCTATATTTACAGGCCTTTCCAAAGTTTTGGAAAGGCCTTTTTTTTGCTTCTGTGTGTAAAACTGTGAGAAAAACCTGCGAATGGGATTGTTAATTACTCATGCAACCAAGGCTTCTCAGGAGTATAAACGGTTAAAAATTGGCTGTTAATGCACAGCAGTGTGTGCATAAGTTGGTTTGCGAACAAATCATTCAAGGTGGCCTATTCCGTATCTTCGCATAAACACTTTGAAGATTATGCCATACAGACGTTTACCAACTACGGATAAAGCAAGGATACGCGCTTTGAATTCAGCGCTGGGGAAGGTGATCAAGGAGAACGGTAGAAAGTTAGCGTTCTCGAATCATTCAGTTGAAGAACTTCAGAATGTAAAAAACAATTTTGAAAACCACCTCACGCAGTACGAACTCGACACCAAACTCCAGTCGGAAAATATAAAAGAGTATAAAACAGCTTTTGATACCGCTAAAATGTATGTTTCGCATTTTATGCAGGTATTGCTTTTTGCTTCGGAAAGAGGCGAAATTAACGGCGGAATTAAATATTACGACGGGCTGGATACCTACGAAGGAAAACTACCTCCTTTAAATACCGAAAAAGAAATTCTTGAATGGGGAAATAAAATGGTAAAAGGGGAGCAGGAGCGCATGCAACGAGGCGGCAGTGCTATCTACAATCCATCCATTGCTCTGGTAAAATTTAAGGTGGCCGAACTGCACGATGCAGCCATTTTTCAGCAAACATTAAAACGTAATACGCTTCGTTCGTTTGATAAAATGCAGCACTTGCGAAAGGTTACAAACGATTTTATCAGCAAATTGTGGACTGAAATTGAAGAAAGTATTGATGCTGAATCGCCCAAAGTTAAAAGGCAGCTTGCGCAGGAATACGGCATTGTTTATGTTTTCCGCAGAAACGAAAAGAAAAAGATGTCGGCCGAGGAATTACAAACCGATTTGTTGTTTGAATTTGCTTAGCGAATGCCATATAAAAAAAAGATGCCATCCTTTTGTTTTACTAAATAAGGATGGCATTTTTTTATTGCTCTATTTTTTCGAAAGAGCCATGAATAGAAATCTAGTCAATTATAAGAGAGATCTTGAAACGAGTTCAAGATGACGATCTACCCAACGGGATCTAAAATAAGTTCGGCCGTCATGCTGAACTTGTTTCAGCATCAACAAATTCAACCAGAACAGTGAATCGATATTCAAAAAAGCTAAATCTGGAGTAAAAAACAACAGGTTTTTACTGCATTGAAATTACACCATGTTTGGGCATTCGAAATTTATCAGCTGGGAATCGATAGCTGCTTCCCCGAATTTTGTTTTTTAATAATCAGCATAAACACAATTATTAAAACCAGACTAATTGCCGCCAGATAATAACTGTCGATGGTCGAGCCCATTTCCTCAAATTCGGAACTAATACTTCCCTTGTTAATAAAATACATTCCAATAACTGCAAGTGCATTGTTTAGAAAGTGACCAACAACGGGAAGCCACATTGAACCGCTCCAAACCAAAAGGTATCCGAAGGCTGCACCCAGCAAAACGCGCGGAACAAAACCATAAAACTGCAGGTGCATGGTGCTAAAAAGAATTGCCGAAATCCAGATGCCCCAGTGATGGTTTTTGGTCATGTTGGTAAATATTTTCTGAATTACACCACGGAACAAAAACTCTTCGCCAATGGCAGGCAACAAAGCGATCATGAATATATTAAAAGCCAATCCGCCAACGCTGTGTACATCCAAAAAGGCTTCGGTAATTAGTGCTGCATTTTCTTCCGAATTTTTCATCCAGCGTTCAACTCCCGCCAGCCAATCCGGAAAAACCAAGTTGTTGTTAAGCTCGCCAATTAAATTAATAAATGGCCCGGCAGTGAACATTAAAACAATTACCAAAAGCAGTGTCGACGAGTTAAAAGATCGGTCTAAATGCAGGTATTCAACTGGTTTTCCTTGAAATAAATAGGCTATAATCAGCGGAGGAACAATAAATAAGCCGATGGCCTGCACCGTTTGAAAATATTTTAAAATAATAATGTGTTCAGGGTTGCTAAAGTCGTTTAGTTGTCCAATATTCATTACCGAATCGATGCCAAAAAAAGGCAGTGCAACAATTAGCGAAAGCACCATAAATGCCAAAAAGCAAACCAGAATTACAAAGGCCGAGAAAATTAACTGAGGAAAGGGTTTTGTATCCCTAAAAGCGGTAATTGCCATATTTAAAATATTTTGCCCAAAGATAGTTTTTTTGAATGAGTAACATAAGTGCTGTCAGCATTCCCGGGTTGGCGGGAATCAGGTGTGTCGAAACAGGTTGCAGTCATTTTTTTTAAAAGTAGATTCGGGTACGATCGCATTTTACTACAGCGGCCTAATCTTCAGGTTGCGGAACAAGGTAAGGCCACCGTGGTCCTGCAAGCCAATGTGTCCGTTCTTGCTCATTCCGTAATGAGGAGCTTCGGCCCATTTACTTTTTGCTTTCAGTGCTTCCCATTCTTTGGTCCAGAGTTCGTATTCAACTACCTTGGAGCCATTAAGCCAATGTTCAACATGAGGCCCGTTCACAATAATACGGCTTCTGTTCCACTCGTCTATTGGTGCTACTTTGGCATTTTTTGGAGCATTTATTCCATAATTTGCGCCGGTGTATTGGTAGGCTTCAAGTTTGGTTGGCCAGCCTTTATCGTCGATAAGTTGGTATTCCGGTCCCGATTCGTAAATGGCGTCTGTTAATCCTTCCTGAACGTGTATAAAAATACCCGAGTTACTTTCAGGAGCAACCTTCCATTCCAGATACAGCTCAAAGTTTTCAAACTGTTTTTTGGTAATAATATCGCCGCCGTGGTCGGAGCCAACACCTGAATTATGTAATTCACCGTTTATCACTTTCCATCCGGTAACTTTGCCTCCGTTGAAAGTTTTCCAGTTGTCGGTTGATTTTCCATCGAAAAGCAATTCCCAACCGTCGCGAATTTCTTGTTCACTTAGTTGGTTGATTTCACCCTTCTTAGTCGATATGCAGGAATAAAAAATTAAAATGTAGCCTAAAATGAGAATATAGGTTAAGTTCTTCATTATTAATGATGATTTAGGTATTAAGTGCTGTAAATGTACGCATTCGGGAGCAAAGTTGAATTTAATTTTTATGATTTTTAAGCTAGTCTGTTAAATCTTAGAATATTTCAGGTTAACTTTAAGCAACATCAAAAAAGGCAGAGCTTTGAATCAAAAAAAAAGTATTATTGGAATGGTGCACATCGGAGCATTGCCCGGCACTCCCCGAAACAATCAGCAAATTGAAACCATCATCAAAAATGCAGTTGCGGATGCATTAATTCTGCAAAACGCAGGTGTTGATTCAATAATGATCGAAAATATGCACGATCGCCCTTATTTGAATCGTAATGTTGGACCCGAGATAGTTGCTGCCATTACTTCAGTAGCAATTCGTTTGCGGCAAGAGGTTTCGGTGCCAATGGGAATCCAGATTTTGGCAGGGGCTAATAAAGCAGCATTGGCGGTTGCTTTGGCTGCAGGTTTCGATTTTATACGTGCCGAAGGTTTTGTTTTTGGACACCTGGCTGATGAAGGAATGATGAATAGTGATGCAGGAGAGTTGTTGCGCTACAGGAAACAAATTGGTGCAGAGCACATCCGTATTTTTACAGATATTAAAAAGAAACATTCGTCGCATGCAATTTCAGGCGATGTTTCAATTGCAGAAACAGCAAAGGCGGCTGAGTTCTTTCTTGTTGACGGTGTAATTGTAACCGGATCGGCAACCGGCGAAAAAGCATCGTTGGAGGATGTAAAGGCTGTGAAGAAGGCAGTAAATGTTCCTGTGTTGATTGGTTCGGGTATTGACGAAAAGAATATTGAGGAATACTGGACATATGCCGATGGTTTTATTGTTGGCTCATATTTTAAGCGAAATGGTAATTGGGAAAATGAGGTTGACGAAGAACGGGTTCAGCGTTTTATGCAAAAAGTACAAATGTTCTAAAAACCCTTCATTTTGTACAATACTTAGCTTCTTTTCAGTTGCAAACAGGAGCTAAACGTCTCTTTCTAAATGATAGATTTTGATAAAAATTAGTGGCGTTTCTGTACAAAATACAATAAAAAATAAGCAAAAATAAATCTTATCTGTGTGTTAAATGTCTGACAATTTAGTAGATAACTAGTTGTTAATTAATGTTAATCGCATACTTTTGACGCGTAAACCATAAGACAATCACAAGACCCAGACGGGTACACTAAAACATCAAAAAATTTAGAATGGAAAAAAAACGATTCAGCGGATGTTTATGAATCGTCGGTTTTGAAATAAATATTGAATGGCTGACAGGCGCCGGTTGGCAATCGGTATTTAAATTTATTTGAATCTGAAATTATCGTGAATAAGGAGAAACAGATAAATGGTAAAAAATTTGACTTTACAATAAACGTTTCTGGATCTAAAAAAAATGAATTATGAGTATAAAAAAACAGTATTTGAAAAGCGAAGCTGCATGTAAATTATCTTTCAGAGTTACAAAAGAACAAGCACAAGATGCTGATACAGTAAAAATTGTTGGTGAATTTAACGATTGGAGTACTGATGTTGAGCCAATGAAAAAGCTGAAAAGCGGTGATTTCACTCAAACATTAAAGTTGGAAACTGAAAAGGAATACCAGTTCAAGTACGTGATTAACGGTACAACCTGGATCAACGAAGAAGAAGCTGATAAATTGGTACCAAATGGTTTGGTAGAAGGTGAATTTAATTCAGCTCTTGTATTGTAAGAGATAAAAATCGTCCTTCGGGACTTAATAATAATATTAAAAGCAGTTTGAAAAGAAGAATCAAATTCTTTGTTTGGCTAAAATTGTGGTTCTGTTACACCTGATTTCCCAAAAGGATGCACAAGTACAAGTTTACATCCAAAGCAAGCTGAAAAGAAATTACGCAGTCCGGAGTTTCAATCCACCGGCATAAAAATATTCTTAATCAGAAACTGCTCCTTCAATTTACGAAGGAGCAGTTTTGCATTTACATTGTGTTGTTTATTTCTCTATTAAGTCAGCGTCATAATCACTTTCATTTATCCAACCGGCTTTCACTTTTTCGCCGGCAATAAAGCGGTTGTAGTAATTCTGCACTGCCCCTGCGTATTCATAATTGTCAAATATGTCTCCACTCCCTGTAATTCGCGGGTCGTTTTGCTGCTCAAGTCGGTTGTTCATTTCAGCACTCATTTCGTCTTTGCGGGCTGAAAACTCTGTTTTGTCAGCAAGATTGTTCAGGCAAAAGGGATCGGTTTTAATATTATAAAGTTCTTCTGCATCGCGTTTGCCAAAGTTGAGTTGCCAGTATTTTATCTCACCTTTATGGCGGCGGGTATCCAAAATATAAGTTTTTGTTGGGCTGCCGTCGCAATTCAAATAACCTGTTTCCGGATTACCCAGGGGCCAACGGTCTGGTTTAAAATTATGCAAATACAGAAAATCATCTTTGATCAAACCTCTTACCGGGTAACCCTGGTCGTTCGGGCGTCCAACATCGTGTCGTTCTTTTCCTACAAGCACAAAATCACGTTTGGGATTTACTGTTCCTTCTTTTTCAGAATTAAAAATATCAGTTAAGCTGGTACCTGTAACACTTTGCATTCCTGCCTGCTCTGGAGTAATTCCTGCAAGTTCGAGATAGGTGGGAGTAAAATCGATAAAGTTTACAAAATCATCCACCACGCGTCCGGGATTTTTGATACCCTTCGGCCACATAATGGCAAGAGGTAAGTGGTTTGAGTATTCATATACCTGTCCTTTTATACGAGGGAATGGCATGCCATTGTCGGCTGTAACAATTACCAGGGTATTTTCGAGTTCGCCAATTTCCTCCAGTTTTTTTAGCATTTTTTGCAGGTGGCTATCAAAATATTCAATTTCAAATGCATAATCGAGCATGTCTGTACGAATTGAATCAACATCGGGCCAAAATGCAGGAACTTCATCAACATCACTTGTCTGTTTATTGCCATATTTTATTCCGGCTTCAAATTCGTAAGCACGATGTGGTTCGGTGCTGCCATACCAGAAACAAAAGGGCTGGCCTTCTGGCCGTGCTTCTAAAAAAGCCTCAAAATTGCGGGCGTAATCATTATCCGAAATTGCTTTGGCAGGTGGTGTTGTTTTAAACTCGTCGAATTTTGGTCCGGTGAGTTGGCGCATTTTTCCATTTAATTTTCCAGGATCTCCGGGTGCCCATCCTTTTGCAACGCTACCTACCCAATAACCATGCTCACCCAATGCTTCTGCATAAGTTTTATATTTTGAAGGAAAAAATGGCGAGTGATTGGCTGCCTCTTCCAATTGCCAACTGCTACGCCCCGTCAAAATGCAGGCACGCGACGGAGCACATTTGGCATTGGGTGTATAGGCCCGGTTAAATAATATTCCGTTTTGGGCTACCCGATCGAATCCCGGTGTTTTTACCCAGTTACAACCATAAGCTCCCCAGTGTTTCCAGGAAGCATCGTCGGCAATGGCAAAAAGAATGTTGGGTTGTTTTGCTACTTCTTGTTTTTGTTGGCATGCAGAACAAAAAAGGACTATAAGGAGAATTTTCGCAGCTCGAACTAGGTTTTTCATTGGTTTTGAATTGTAGGTTTTTATGTGGCAGACCAAACTCTCATCTTAAGGATGTTTGTAGCATCTTAAATTTTTGAAGAAAAAATCAAACCACAACTTTGGTTTGCTTCTAAAAATAGGTGAAAATTTAGAATTTTAATGCCGGAATAGTATATTAATCGACATAGACGAAGCCCGTTTTGAAAATAAGACCGGGGCATTCTTCTAAAAGATAGGGATTGTATCCTATTTACTTCTATTTAACTCTAATGATTTTAAAGAAGTTGAATCTCCGTCACCTCTAAAAAATTTCTATATTTGCATATTTTTTAAAATCAGAAGATTATAGCATATTCTCATGAGTAATAAGTTTCAGGAATACAAGCAATTAGATTTGGCACAGATTAACAAAGAAGTGCTAAAAAGATGGGAAGAAGACGATACATTTCATAAAAGTATTTCGACCAGGGAAGGACACGAAACATTTGTATTTTACGAAGGACCGCCATCGGCAAACGGAATGCCGGGAATTCACCACGTTATGGCGCGTGCCATTAAAGATATTTTCTGCCGTTACAAAACCATGAAAGGTTTTCGTGTTCACCGTAAAGCCGGTTGGGACACGCACGGACTGCCCGTGGAATTGAGTGTAGAAAAAGCACTAAATATTACAAAAGACGATATTGGCAAAAAAATTACCGTTGAAGAATACAACCAGGCTTGTAAAACTGAGGTAATGAAATATACCCGCGAGTGGGAAGAACTCACTCGCAAAATGGGGTACTGGGTAAATATGGACGATCCGTACATTACTTACGACAACCGTTACATCGAATCGGTTTGGTGGTTGCTGAGCCAGATTTATAAAAAGGGCTTGTTGTACAAAGGGTACACCATTCAACCTTATTCTCCGGCAGCCGGAACCGGTTTAAGCTCGCACGAATTAAACCAGCCGGGTTGCTACCGCGATGTTAAAGATACCACCGCAATTGCACAGTTTAAGGCAATTCGTAACCAAAAATCGGAATTCCTTTACGAAGGATTGGAAACCGATTTGTACTTTTTAGCCTGGACAACTACACCGTGGACTTTGCCATCGAACACTGCACTTTGTGTGGGACCAAACATTAAATATGTAAAAGTCCGCAGTTTTAATCCATATACCGGAATTCCTGTAACCTTACTTTTGGCGAAGGATTTGTTCCCCGTTTATTTTAGCGCAAAAAATGCTGAATTAGCATTTGACGAATACAACCCGGGCGACAAAAATATTCCGTACAAAGTTTTGGCTGAATACACCGGCGAGGAATTAAAAGGTGTTCAGTACGAGCAGCTTATTGAATGGGTAAAACCAAAAGGCAAAGCTTTTGAAGTAATTACCGGCGACTTTGTAACCATTGAAGATGGTACCGGAATTGTACACATTGCACCAACTTTTGGTGCCGACGATGACAGGGTTGCAAAGCAGCATGGAATTTCTCCTCTGATTGTAGAGGATACCGAAGGCAAAATGCAGGCCCTTGTTGACAAAAAAGGTAAATTCTATTTAACAAATGAGCTTGATAGTGCTTTTGTTGAAAAATATGTAAACACCGAAAAGTACCATGAATTTGCCGGTCGTTCGGTAAAAAATGAATACGACGACAAGCTTGAAGAAGATGCTTCAACGGTTGATGTTGACATTGCAGTAATGTTGAAGCAGGACAACAAGGCTTTCAAAATAGAGAAACACGTTCACAGTTATCCACACTGCTGGCGTACCGACAAACCGGTGCTTTATTATCCGCTCGATTCGTGGTTTATAAAATCAACTGCGGTTAAAGACAAAATGGTGGAGTTAAACAATACCATTAACTGGAAACCACAATCAACCGGAACCGGCCGTTTTGGAAACTGGCTGGAAAATTTGGTGGACTGGAACCTGAGCCGTTCGCGTTTTTGGGGAACACCGCTTCCGATTTGGCGTACCGAAGATGGTTCGGAAGAACTGTGTATTGGATCGACCGAGGAATTAATGGTCGAAATTGAAAAGTCGATTGAAGCCGGATTTATGACGGAAAATCCATATGCCGGTTTTGAGGTTGGAAACAATTCGAAAGAAAATTACGACCTGATTGATTTACACAAGTCTTTTGTCGATCGTATTGTTTTGGTTTCGCCATCAGGAGAAAAAATGTTCCGCGAAGCTGATTTGATTGATGTTTGGTTTGATTCAGGTGCCATGCCATTTGCACAACGTCATTATCCGTTCGAGTGGAAAGAGGATTTTAAAGAGGTTTTTCCTGCCGATTTTATTGCTGAAGGAGTGGATCAAACGCGGGGTTGGTTTTTCACGTTGCATGCCATTGCAACAATGATCGATGAATCGGTTGCATTTAAAAATATTATTTCAAACGGATTGGTGTTGGATAAAAACGGCGTAAAAATGTCAAAACGCTTAGGCAACGCAGTCGATCCTTTTGAAACCATCGATAAATACGGATCCGATCCACTGCGCTGGTACATGATTACCAATTCGCAACCATGGGATAACCTTAAATTTGATATCTCGGGTGTGGAAGAAGTGAAACGTAAGTTTTTTGGAACACTTTACAACACCTACAATTTCTTTGCATTGTATGCCAATGTTGATGGATTTACTTATGCTGAAGATGAGGTTCCGATGGAACAACGTCCGGAAATTGACCGTTGGATTATTTCGTTGCTAAACAGCTTGATAAAAGAAGTTAGCGACAGCTATGAAAATTACGAACCAACCCGTGCAGGACGCGCCATTCAGGATTTTGTTTCTGAGAATTTGAGCAACTGGTTTGTACGTTTAAGTCGCAAAAGATACTGGGGTGGCGAATATTCCATCGATAAGATTTCGGCCTATCAAACGTTGTACACCTGTTTAACAAGTATTGCCAAATTAATGTCGCCAATAGCGCCGTTTTATGCTGATTTACTGTACAACGATTTAAATAAAGCAACCGGCAAGGATGTTGATCAGAGTATTCATTTGGCAGAGTTTCCAACTTTCGATGAGAAAATGATTGATAAAGATCTGGAAGAAAAAATGGCCATTGCGCAAAAAGCTTCTTCTATGATTTTGGCGCTTCGCCGCAAAGAGAAACTGAAAGTTCGTCAGCCGCTCGGAAAAATTATGGTGCCGGTATTAAATCCGCATTTTAAAGAGCAGTTCGAAGCCGTTGCAAATATCATTTTAGCGGAAGTAAACGTTAAAGAGGTAGAATTTTTAACCGATACTGCCGGTGTGATCAGCAAAAAAATTAAACCAAACTTTAAAGCTTTGGGTCCCAAATATGGCAAAATGATGAAACAAATTGCCGGTGCAGTAAACCAAATGGGACAAGATGAGATTTCAGCTTTTGAAAGTGCGGGAGAATATGAAATAACAGCAGGCGACGAAAAGGTTTTAATTACACTGGAAGACGTTGAGATTCAAACGGAAGATATTCCGGGATGGACAGTGGCAACCGAAGGTCAAATGACCATTGCGCTCGACATTGACGTAACCGAAGAATTAAAACAGGAAGGAATTGCCCGCGAGTTTATCAATAAAATTCAAAACCTTCGTAAGGAAAGTGATTTTGAAGTTACCGACAGAATTAAACTTTCTATTGCAAAACACGTAGGGTTTAATGATGCGCTTGAAAACTATAAAGAATACATTTGTACGCAAACGCTTGCCGACTCTTTATTATTGGTTGAAAACATTGACTCAGCCAAGGCAAAAGAGGTTGAAATAGACAAAGATGTGGTGGCGCAAATTGAAATAGAAAAGAACTAGGAAATATTTGTGAACAGACCCTAAGATTGATAGTGTTTTTTTATTATTTTAGAGCCTTCGTGAAACGAAAAGGTAATAATTCGTTCACACATAAATTTTAAGCAGTTCTTTGAAGCGTTATTGCGCCGACAGATCAACATTAACGAATGAATTAAAACCCTTGTGTTATGGGAGAAAAGAATAGATATTCAGATGAGGAATTAAAGGAATTTAAAACTTTAATTACCGGTAAGCTTGAAAAAGCTCAAGAGGATTATCAAATGTATAGAAACTCCATCAATCAGAGCGATGGAAACGATATAGCAGATACATCGCCTACGTTTAAAGTGTTGGAAGAAGGAGCTGCAACGCTCTCGAAAGAAGAAGCTGGTAAACTGGCGCAACGTCAGTTAAAATTTATACAGCATTTACAGGCTGCTTTGGTACGTATCGAAAACAAAACGTACGGAATTTGCCGCGAAACGGGCAAATTAATTGCAAAAGAAAGATTACGCGCTGTACCGCATGCAACTCTCAGTATTGATGCAAAAAACAGTCAAAAGTAAATTGAAGAAAAACCGTTGAAATTGCTCTCCGAAATTCCTTTCTTTTGGATCTTCGGAGAGCAATTTTATTTTAAAAGATTGCATATGTCGCGCAGTGTAAAATCAATTGTTATAATTTTTCTGATATTATTGGTCGATCAGGTTTTAAAGATTTGGATTAAAACAAACCTGTCGATTGGCGACGAAATTGTTGTA
Source organism: uncultured Draconibacterium sp. (assembly GCF_963675585.1). Lineage (NCBI taxonomy): Bacteria > Pseudomonadati > Bacteroidota > Bacteroidia > Marinilabiliales > Prolixibacteraceae > Draconibacterium > uncultured Draconibacterium sp. The sequence goes on along the minus strand of NZ_OY776411.1, from coordinate 875,844 downwards.
TTTAAAGATTGGTTTATACTGCATTTTGTCGAAAACAACGGAATGGCATTTGGCTTTGAGTTTGCCGGAGAATACGGAAAAATATTTTTAAGTGTATTTCGTATTATTGCCGTGGTTGCCATTGGTTGGTACCTGTTTAAACTGGCCAAACAAAAGGAAATTCCATTTGGTTTTATACTAAGTATTTCATTAATATTTGCAGGCGCTATCGGAAATATTATCGATAGTTTATTTTATGGAATAATTTTTAACGACAGTTCGGGCCAGGTAGCTACTTTGTTTCCCGAAGGCGGAGGTTATGCTACTTTTCTTCATGGCCGGGTGGTCGATATGTTTTATTTCCCTTTAATTGAAGGACTATACCCCGAGTGGCTGCCAAAAATCGGCGGCAATCCGTTTATCTTTTTTCGTCCGGTTTTTAATGTAGCCGATTCAGCAATTACGGTCGGAATTTTCTCCATTTTGCTTTTCTATCGCAAACATTTTAATAAAATTGAAGCCGAAGAAAGCGAAACAACTGAAACAGCCGACGCTACTGAAGCCTAAACAGATTTAGGGAATAATATCTCCCTTAAATCATTCATTTTATTTTACCTTTGTGAATTCGATTTCATATTGAAAAGTTATGGAAAATCAACTTGTAATTTATAATACACTAAGTCGAAAAAAAGAAGTATTTAAACCTTTGGTTAAAGGCAAGGTTGGACTTTATGTGTGCGGGCCAACCGTATACAGCAATTCGCATTTGGGCCATGCGCGCCCCTATGTAACATTCGATTTATTGTATCGTTATCTTACTTTTTTAGGAAATACTGTTCGTTACGTACGCAACATTACTGATGTGGGGCATCTCGAAGACGAAGTGGAAGGTGCAGGCGAAGATCGGATTACAAAAAAGGCGCGACTGGAGCAGCTGGAACCAATGGAAGTCGTTCAGAAATACATGAATACCTTTCATCGGAACATGGATGACTTAAACATTATCCGCCCAAGTATCGAACCGCGTGCATCGGGTCATATTATCGAGCAAATGGAAGTAATCGACTCCATTCTTAAAAATGGATACGCTTACGAAGCCAACGGTTCTGTTTATTTCGATGTTGAACGTTACAACAAGGATTACAATTACGGTAAACTTTCGGGTAGAAACCTGGATGATATAAAAACCAATACCCGCCAGTTAGACGGGCAAAGCGAGAAGAAAAATTCCTTTGATTTTGCCCTCTGGAAAAAAGCGGCGCCCGAACACATTATGCGTTGGCCATCAAAATGGAGTGATGGATTTCCGGGCTGGCATTTGGAGTGTTCGGCGATGAGCACGAAGTATTTGGGCGAAAAATTTGACATTCATGGGGGAGGAATGGACTTGACTTTCCCGCATCACGAATGTGAGATTGCGCAAAATACGGCCAGTCGTGGCGACGAAAGCGTTCAGTACTGGATGCACAACAACATGATAACCATCAATGGGCAGAAAATGGCGCGTTCGCTGGGTAACTTCATTACTTTGGATGAATTGTTTACAGGTTCGCATGAAATTCTGGAACAGGCCTATTCGCCAATGACCATCCGGTTTTTTATTTTACAGGCACATTACCGCAGTACCATTAACTTTTCGAACGAAGCACTGCAAGCTTCAGAAAAAGGACTTGAGCGTTTAATGACAGCCATAAAAACCTTAAATGAGTTGACGGCAACGGAGACTTCAACGGTTGAAATTGAATCGTTAAAACAGAAATGTTTTGAAGCTTTAAACGATGATTTAAACAGTCCGATTGCAATTGCGCACCTTTTTGATGGTGTAAAAATGATAAACTCGGTAAAAGCCGGTACTGAAAAAATTTCTGCCACCGATCTGGACGAATTAAAGTCCTTCTATTCAACCATGGTTTTTGATATTTTGGGTTTGAAAGTGGAAGACGCAGCTGACTCGGGAGAAAATGAAGTTTTGGCCGGTGCAGTTGAGTTGCTGATTCAGCTTCGGAAAGATGCAAAAGCAAACAAAGATTGGGGAACAGCCGATAAAATACGCGACGAATTAAACACCATTGGAATTGAGTTAAAAGATACCAAAGAGGGTGTAGATTGGAGTATTAAAAGCCCCTCCTAACCTTCCCGAAGGGGAGGAATGTTGAGGTGGCATTTTCGAAAGAGATAATTTTTAAAGTATAAATAACAAAAAGTCCCCCTTTGGGGGATATAGGGGGCTCTAATTATGTTTTCAGGAATAGTTGAAGAATACGGAACAGTTGTAGCTGTTGAAAAAGATCAGGAGAATGTACATTTTACTTTAACTTGTTCGTTTGCCGACGAATTAAAGGTTGACCAGAGTTTATCGCACAATGGCGTGTGTTTAACTGTGGTTTGGGTGGACAAAGCCGAAAAATTATACAAGGTTACCGCAATTAAGGAAACACTTATTAAATCGAATTTAGGCTTGCTCGAAGTGGGTTCGAAAGTAAATCTTGAGCGTAGTATGATGATGAACGGTCGTTTGGACGGACACATTGTGCAAGGCCATGTTGACCAAACCGCCACCTGCACAAAAGTGGAGGAAGCCGATGGTAGCTGGTACTATACTTTTGAGTACGATTTTGATCTGGAAGCTGCACAAAAAGGATACATGACGGTTGAAAAAGGTTCAGTAACCGTTAACGGAGTTAGTCTTACAGTTGTCAACTCAAAAGACAATTCGTTTCAGGTAGCCATTATTCCTTTTACCCAGGAAGTAACCAATTTCCATACTTTTAAAGAAGGTTCGGTAATCAACCTCGAGTTCGATATTATCGGAAAATATTTGAGTAAACTGAATTCATTCAATCGATAGAATTCAAAAAACAATATTCAAAAGGTCTGGTTTACCAGGCCTTTTTTTATGAACTTCTGTGAAGTACGCGCGTTATAAATGCAAAATATTAGCTAACTTTTCAGAATGGAACATACAGCACTTGTAAGCGGCTCATCAAAACGAATTGGAAAAGCCATTGCCGAACACCTGGCAAAGGGCGGCTGGAACATTTTTGTACACTACAATACATCGGCCACAGCTGCAGAATTGTTGCTTGCTGAGCTTTCTACAAAATTCCCCGAACAGCATTTTCACATGGTGAAAGCCGATTTGTCGAATATAGATGAAGTGCTGGAGCTGATCCCGAAATTAGTAGCCGATTTCGGACCTTTTGATTTGCTGGTGAACAATGCATCGGTTTTCAACAAAGCATATATAAATGCTACATCGCTTGATTTATTTAACAGTCAGCTGGATGTAAACCTGAAAGCTCCCTTTTTTTTAATGCGCGATTTTGCGAACTTGTGTAAATCGGGAAACATAATAAATCTGGTTGACACCCGGATTTCATCCAATAAATCGAATTTTGCAGCTTATTCTCTTTCAAAAAAAGGACTTTGGGATTTAACCCAAATGGCGGCCTTGGAATTTGCTCCTGAAATTCGGGTAAATGCCATTGCGCCCGGTGTTACTCTGGCTCCTGAACACGAAGATGAAAACTACCTGCAGGATCTCGCAAAAGGCATTCCGATGAAGCGTCCCGGCGGATTGGATCCAATTCTGAAAAGCATCGATTATATTTTAAACAACGAATATTTAACCGGGCAACTCTTGTTTGCCGATGGTGGTGAAAACTTAGGAATAAACGTATAAATTATGGCACGAATACGCGTAAAAAATTTACTGATCAGAACATACATTGGTTTTAACCCGGAAGAGTTGGTCAATAAACAAGATGTAATTATTAATCTTGAAATTGAAACAAGTATTCCGAATAAGGCCCTGGAAGCCGATGAGCCACTTGATATTTTTGATTACAAGCGGATTACAAAACAAATTATAGCACTGGTTCAGGAAGGACGGTTTAAATTACTGGAGGTACTTACAAAAAATATCCTCGATTTAATCATGGAAGATGAACAGGTAAAATGGGCAAAAGTAGAGGTAGATAAACCTCATGCTTTACGTTTTGCCGAATCGGTTTCGCTTGAGATGGAGGCCAGTAAAAATGAGTGATACCCTCACTTAAAGTGAGCGTATCACTTATAAACTTTTAACCAGATGGATTTACAGGCCGGAAATTTCTATCATATCTACAACCGGGGAAATAATTCTCAGAAGATATTTTTCAAAGACGAAAACTATATGTTTTTTCTCGAGAAGATGAAAAAACACCTTTCTCCTTTTGTGTCTGTTATCGCGTGGTGTCTTATGCCAAACCACTTTCATTGGGTGGTTTTTGTACACCGCGAGAACAGTGACACTCTCACTCAAAGTGAGAGTATCACTAGGCTAAGAACGATTAATCAGTCCATCGGAATTCTTTTGCGATCTTATACCCGGGCAATTCAAAAGCAGGAGAATAGTACAGGTTCTCTTTTCCAGACACATACAAAAGCCAAACTTTTAATTGATGAAATTGAGATTTCTCCGGCCTATTGGAACACCGCTTTTGGAACACAAATAAATAACCTGGAAGGAAACGGTTATCTGGCAACATGTGTGAAATATGTTCATGAAAATCCTGTTTATTCAGGTTTAGTAAAGAATGCTGAGAACTGGGAATATTCTTCATGCAGGGATTATAAAGGACTCAGGAATGGCAAATTAATCGACTACAAAATGATTTTAGCAGAAGGATTACTCAATCCTGATGCAAACAAAATTGATAGCCTCACTCAGAGTGAGACTATCAATTTTGTTATTATCGGAATTGGTTCAAACATCAATGCGGAAACAAACATTGCCCAAATGTTTGAAATTTTAAAAACCAAAGTGGAGGTTGTGCGGGTTTCTTCCATGGTAAAAACAAAACCAATTGGTATTAAAAATCAGGCCGATTTTACAAATGGTGCCGTTAAAATTCGAACGGAACTTACTATTGAAGAGCTTACTGTACTGTTAAAATCGATCGAAGACCAAATGGGGCGCAACAGAAAAACACCAAAGTTCGGACCACGCTGTATTGATCTGGATATTGCAGTTTGGAACGGTGAAATTGTGGATGAAGATTACTACACCCGCGATTTTTTACGAAACAGTGTGCAAGAGCTTAGCGATGAATAGGAAGATATTAGTGATACGCTCACTCAAAGTGAGTGTATCACTAATCTATACTAGCTATTGTTGCTAACAAAAAGTTTATTTAAACCATTAATTCCGCCAACTTCCTCCAGGTCGGTAACTACAAAGTCAGCACCGTTTTCAGCCAGTTCTTTTTCATTGTTTTCGCGGGCAATTCCAAGCGTTAATCCAAAATTTCCTTTGGCTCCGGCCTGAACACCCGAAACGGCATCTTCCACAACTATCGATTTGGCAGGTGTACTACCCAGCATTTGGCAGGCAGTGGTAAAAATATCCGGCTCCGGTTTTCCGCTTAGTCCCAGTTCGGCCGAAACAACTCCGTCAACCCGCGCACCAAACGTCTGCAGCAGATTCACTGCCTCCAAAACAGGTGCACAGTTTTTACTCGACGATGCAACACCGAGTTTAATTCCAGCGGCAGTCAGGTCTTTTAGCATTTGCGCTGTCGATTCGTACACTTCAACACCGTCGCGTTCAATTACTTCGTTGAATGCTTCGTTTTTCCGGTTTCCTAATCCACAAACCGTTTCCTGTCCCGGTTCATCTGTAGTAGCTCCAAATTCAATCGAAATATTCCGTGATTCCAAAAAGGAGGCAACGCCTTTGTATCGTGGTTTTCCGTCTACATACAACAGGTAATCTGCCTGGGTAAATTCTACAAATGTTTCTCCCAAATCTTCGGCACGCTTTTGTAAAAACTCGTCAAACATTTTTTTCCACGCCGCAGCATGTGTGATGGCTGTTTTTGTAATTACTCCATCCATATCAAATATTACCGCGTCGAATGCCAGCTTCTCCATTTTTTTATCTCCCTTTTAATTTGCGTGCAAAGGTAAGTCATTTCTCCAATCAAATTTTAAAAAGTACTAAAACTGACATTTATCCACTAATAGTTAATTTTAACCTAATTAACTTTGAACTGGTGTTTTAAAGCAAAAGCGATGATTAAGTTTTTTCTTGCAATTTACCTCCACAACCGAAGTTTCCTGAATATCAAAAACAGGGACGCTTATTCTATCGTGTAATTCTTGGGGCTGAAGTATCGATTTCGGCCAATTCATTTTTTTATCAACTAGAATTGAAAAATTTACTCCGGAGCAAACCGCTTGAGTAATTTTTCAGCATAAAAGAAATACTATGGAATTACCATTTGCAGAATCGTATAAAATAAAAATGGTTGAACCCATTTACCGAAGCACGCGCGAACAGCGCGAAGAATGGATAAAACAAGCAAATTACAATTTGTTTAATTTACGAAGCGAGCAGGTTTATATTGATTTGTTAACCGACAGCGGAACCGGTGCAATGAGCGACAAACAGTGGGCTGCACTTATGACCGGCGATGAAAGTTATGCCGGTTCGTCGTCGTATTACAACTTAAAAAACGCCATTAAAACCATCTTTGGTTTCGATTATTTTTTGCCAACACACCAGGGACGGGCAGCAGAAAATGTATTGTTTTCGGTTTTGGTGAAGGAGGGTGACATTGTGCCCGGTAACAGTCACTTCGATACCACAAAAGGGCACATTGAATTCAGAAATGCAAAAGCCGTTGATTGTACCATTGATGAGGCCTTTGATACCGATTCTTTGCATCCGTTTAAAGGGAACATCGATTTGTTAAAGTTGGAAAGTGTTTACTCGGCATACAGCCGCGAGCAGATTCCAATGGTGATTGTTACACTTACCTGTAATACTTCCGGAGGGCAGCCTGTTTCGATGCAAAACCTGCGCGATGTGTCTGCTTTATCGAGGAAGTACGGCGTTAAAGTGGTTTTCGATTCGGCTCGTTTTGCTGAAAATGCATGGTTTATAAAAGAGCGCGAAGATGAATACCGAAACAGCAGTGTAAAAGAAATTGTAAGCGAAATGTTTTCGTATGCCGATGCCATGACCATGAGTAGTAAAAAGGATGGCATTGTAAACATTGGCGGATTTATGGCCATGAAAGACGAAACCATTTACAAAGAGGCTTCGGTTTTTAACATCATGTACGAAGGCTTTAATACCTATGGCGGAATGGCAGGACGCGATATGAACGCACTTTCGGTGGGACTGGACGAGGTTACAAATGAGCATTACCTGGAAAACCGGATTCAGCAGGTGGCCTATTTGGGAAACAGATTAATAGAATGGGGAATACCGGTTCAGAAACCCATTGGCGGACATGCTGTATTTATTGATGCCAAACGTTTTTTAAGCCATGTTCCAAAGGAAGAATACATTGCACAAACTTTGGCCATTGAGCTGTATCTGGAGGCCGGAGTGCGCGGCGTTGAAGTGGGAACTTTGCTGGCCGATCGCGATCCGGAGACAAAGGAAAACCGCTATCCAAAGCTGGAAATGCTGCGGCTGGCCATACCGCGGCGTACCTATACCAACAACCACATGGATGTGGTGGCAGTGGCTTTAAAAAATATTTTCGACAGGAGAGAAAGTATAAAACACGGATACAAAATTTTAAGCGAAGCACCAATAATGAGGCATTTTTCGGTGAAGCTAAAACACATTTAAAAGGGTAGTTCCGCCTGAATGGCGAACTCAGCAATACATTTTCATACTTGTATTTGGGAGGGGGCTATCTACAGCCGTTCAGAATAAAACCTGGTGAATTCTTTAAAGTTTAATTTATAGGGTTCGCCAAGGTTTTTTTCGTATTTCGAGCAGAAGGAGTTAAAATTGAATTTAGCCAGATTGGAATTGTTGGCTTCTTGCAATGCCCAGGTTTGAAGATAAATGGCTTCTTCGTTTAAATCGTCGTAATCTAAAATACGCCTTGCCACCTTTTCAACTTCTTTCATTTTGTGTTCCTTTTTGTACATCGAAGCCAACATCAATAAGTTGTCAATTACCTGGTTTCCGGTAAATCCCCTGATTTCGTCCAGCCAATCCCAGGTTAGTCCTTTTAACAAACGCCCGCCTTTCACAAGTTCGAAAAAGGTCTCCAGTTGTGGCCGGGTCAGTTCTTCCGGATTTTGGCACAATTTAAAAGTTTCTATGTAGTCGCAGAAAAACGGTTCTTTCCAGTTTAGCTGCAGGTGGCCGCTATTCGAAAGTATTTCAATGGAATCGAACTGAACCAGAATTTTACGCAGTTTATTCAGTGTTACAGCCCTGTTGTTTGCTACTTTTTTGGCATCAATTCCGTGCCATAGCGTGTCGTTTATATCGTTTATGGGAGCTCCCGAACTGTTCTTTAACGAATGAATAACTGTAAAAATGAGCAGCTCTTTTACCTTGGGTGTAAAACAATCCGAAACATCTTCATTTTCTGCGTTAACTGCTTTAAACTCGCCAAAAAACTGAATCTGGTTTTTAATGGGTTTCACAAGTACCTCAGCAGTATCCTGTGTTCGTTTTGTTTTCTTTCGGCGCAACAACAAAAATGCAATGATCACTACAATCAGCAACGAAAAGCTAATGATTGCGATTTGTTTTGCATTGGATGAAAAGAAATCCTGGTTGCCGGGTTTTTCGTTTAATTGTATTTCTTCATCCGACGAAAGCCTTGTAATTTCCTCGTTTCCCAGAGGGCGGTTCCAAATGTGCAAATTATCCATGTATCCACGCAAACTTGCACCGGCCGAGAGGGCACTTCCAATGTGAATGTCGCTGCTTCCGGAATAGGGCGGATGGCCATCGGAGCTGCCAATAAATCTGCCGTTTACAAATATGGCCTGTTCGCCTGTTTCAATAATATAGCGCCACACCAGGTGGTACCAAACATTGTTCTCAAGCAATTCATCCGACATAAAATCGTTTGCCCACAAGCCAAAGTACGGATGTCCCGATCGTAAAACCAGGTGCATTCCTCTGCGGTATCCGGCTTCGTCATTTCCTAAAATCGCATTGTCGCCAAATTCTAAAATATCGGTAAACTTTACAAAACAACTTACGGTAAAACTACTGTTTGGCAGGCCGTACGAATTGGGATCCCCCAAATTAACATTTGCATTTTCAGGTAGTTTTAAAACGGTTCCCCGGTCAATGTCCTGGCTAAAGGAATATCCTCTGCCTTCGTATGTCCTTTCAGGATCAGCACTATTCGTCAGACTTTGATCAAAATGGAAAATGGCTTTAATTTCCTGGCTCAGATCCAGTGGGTGTGCCAGTATGGAATAATTATCGGGCATTACCATTTCGTTGGTAATAATCAGTTGAGCCGGTGTCATGCTGTAGCCCGGGGCAAAAGGCGATAAAATGGCTTCTTCGCCACCCCTGATCGGGAAACTGAATTTTCCGCCGGTGATTAAAATATCCGGATTTTTCCAGTACACCCTTTCCAGGTTTTTGCCAACGGTGCGCACCAATCCTTTAATGGCGGGAAAAGAATTGAGCTGACTAACAATAAAGTCGAAGTTGTAAATTTTGTTGCCAACCGAAATAAAGTTAGGCTTTTTACCAAACTTGGTCCAGCTATCCAACAGGAAGTTGATGTATTCGGGAAACATATTGGAGTTTACCAGGTTCGGATCGACACCGGTGGGTAACTGGTGAAAATTGTTGATCTTAAACAGTTCGCGGTTGATGTTCGATTCGCGGCTTAAAAAGGCCGAATTCGGTGTTAAGCGACTGGCACTTATTTGTAGCGCATATTCGTTCAGATGATGCAATATCCGGCTTTCGTTTTGGACATTGCCTTCCACAAAAAATATGATTCGGCGGTTGGCCTGTACAAGGTATTCCTGCGATGGCCATTGTTCTCCCTGTGGCAAATAGAAAATGCGGGAAGAGATTTCGGATTGGTTAATAATGGAATCGAGTACATGAATGTTTCCCGAGTAGTTTATAAACACCGGGATTATTTTTGCTTCGTCTTCGTCAACCAAAGTGCCAATTTTTTCCAGAATGGAAGAGAAGGAATAGGAACTGTTTTTTAATATCGCATCGTTGTTTACACTGTCAATGTCAAGTTCAATTCCTGTCCAGTTGTTGTCTTTTAAAAAGTTCCAGAGGCGATTGCTGCCGTATTCGTACGACGATACTTTTGCAATCAAAAAAGTGTTGTCAGAAAAATCTTCAGCCTTCGAATTCAGCATGGAGATCAGTAAGAAAATTCCAAGCAGGAAGCCAATATATTTTATTCTTTTATTCACTCTTTTGTTACAAATTAAGTGTGGTTAAAACCTTAATTCAGCATTATTTTCAGCCCAAATATATCAATTTTGAGTTTAATAAAAATTATTTTTTAAATATTTTATTTGAGCGAAACAAGTTTTAATTCAAATAGTTAGGTAAAAAATTAAGATGAAATTAAGACAGGGTTAATGACTCATGCTGTACTGTGTTAAGGTATAGCTAATTACGCACGCGTAGATTTGGGGCTTTAATTAACTTTTGGAATGACTGATAAAACAATTAAACGAAAACACTATTTGTTGTTTATTGCGGGGGGATTAAGTGTTATTCTCTTTTTGCTCTTATCTAAAAAAACAATTCAATATACTTCAAGCAACGAATCCTGTAATTCATGTCATGTACATCCACATGCAGAAACTACCTGGAAATTGTCAGTTCATAACAACACTCCAAGTGGAGTTTCTGTAAAATGTGTCGATTGCCATTTGCCGCCTAAAGAACAAACTGCCCGATTTTTAACACGGAAGGCCTATCACGGATTTCATGATTTATATGTATACATGACCAAGGATGCGGATGAAATCGATTGGGCTGCCAAACGATCGACTGAAGCTGCAAAACGTTTTGTTTACGAAGATGGTTGTTTGAAATGCCATACCAATTTGTTCCCGTCTACTTTAAACGAGCAAGGATGCCAGCAACACCTGAAATATGTGCGCAATCCGGAAAAAAGCTCGTGTTTGCAATGTCATCACAACGTTGGCCACGACAGGGGAGAAGTTAATTTAATTGCTGCCGATGAAGCCAGCGGTCCAAAAGAAATTTACAAAGAACTTACAAAAGTAACTCAGTTTAAAACATTTGAAGAGAAGTTGCCGGGTACAGCCGTATCGTTTAAAATGATCGCCATTCCGGGTGGCCAGTTTAAAATGGGCAGTCCTGCCAATGAGCCTTTCCGTGGAACGGACGAAGGTCCGGTTCGGGAGGTATTGGTGGACAATTTCTGGATGGGTGAAATTGAAGTATCCTGGGACGAATATTTAGCCTTTTTCACAGCTACCGGTTCTCAGGGACGAAAAGAAGCTGTGGAAATTGATGAGGAAATCGACGGTGTTTCGGGAGCCACACCACCGTGGGGAGCACCCGATCAGGGCTGGGGAAAAGGAACACGTCCTGCCATTACAATGAGCCATCATGCAGCGGAAACCTACTGCCGCTGGTTAACACAGGAAACCGGCCGCAAGTACCGTTTACCCACCGAAGCAGAGTGGGAATATGCAGCACGTGGCGGAACAAACACCGCATACTTTTTTGAAGGTTCGCCAAAAGATTACGAAGCCGATGGTTTCCTGAAAAAGCTTTTTGGCTCGAACCAGGAAGTGATCAACAAATATGTTGTTTCGCAAATCAACAGTCCAAACCGTACGCAGGAACCTGGTATGGTGGAGGCCAATCCATTTGGATTAAAAAATATGCTGGGTAACGTTGCCGAATTCTGTCTGGATTTTTACGATCCGAAAGTGTACCGGAAATACCCGGGCGGTGTAGTTAAAAATCCGCGCGGACCAAGAAGCGGAATGGAACACGTGGTGCGTGGAGGTTCGTTTCGGAACTCGCCAAAAGATTTGCGTGTGGCACGTCGCGATTTTACCAGAACCGACGCATGGTTGGTTACCGATCCACAGATTCCGAAAAGTATCTGGTGGTATTCCGATTCCAAAAGTGTTGGATTCAGGGTGGTTTGCGAGTACGATGCAGAAACAATTAATCAGTAAAAATTAAAACAAAATACTATGAATAAGAATCAACTATCACGCAGGAATTTTCTTGAAAAAACAGCACTTATTGGCGCTGCCGGCGTAGTTGGTATGAGTGCTTTGAGTTCGTGCAGCAAAAGTTCAAAGGCAGTTGATTACGAATTTCCTCCTTTGCTGGATTCGGCACCTGACGGCAAAACATTACGTGCCGGTTTGGTGGGTTGCGGAAACCGCGGAACCGGTGCTGCCCTGAATTTTTTAGCTGCAGGAAAAGATTTGCACCTGGTTGCCCTGGCCGATGTGTTTGAAGATAAAGTTTGGGACAGCAGAGATAAATTATTAAAACAACGTGTTGAGGTTCCTGAAAAAAACTGTTTTTGGGGTTTCGATGCTTATAAAAGCCTTTTGGAAGTCGACCTGGATATTGTGATCCTGGCTACTCCACCACATTTCCGACCCATGCATTTTGATGCAGCCGTGCAAGCCAAAAAACACGTTTTCCTGGAAAAACCGGTGTGTGTTGACCCGGTTGGAGCACGTCAGATTATAGCCACTGCAAAAAAAGCAGAGAATTTAGGACTGACCGTAATTACCGGAACGCAGCGTCGTCACCAGCGCGATTATGTGGAAACCTACAAACAAGTGGCCTCGGGTGCCATCGGCGAATTAACATCGGCAAAAGCCTTTTGGATGCAATCGCATGTGTGGTTCCGTACCCGCGAAGAAGGCTGGAGCGACATGGAATACATGTTACGCAACTGGAACAGCTTCTGTTGGTTGGGCGGCGATTTTATTCTGGATACCCACGTGCACAACATCGACGTTGTAAACTGGTTTATGGGAAAACACCCCGAGGAAGCCATTGGTTTTGGTGGACGTGCACGCCGCTTAACAGGTGATCAGTACGATTTTTTTAGTGTTGACTTTGATTACGGCAACGGTGTTTCGTCGCACAGTTTCTCGCGTCAGATTGATGGATGTGCCAACCAGCTGGGCGAGTTAATTATGGGAACCGAAGGCTACACCAACTGTAAAAACACCATATTTAATCCCGATGGTTCGGTAAAATGGACCTACGAATATCCGAAAAACAATGACGGACGTTCAACCGGGGTTGTAAAAGTGTCGCCTTATGTACAGGAACACATTCACCTGGTAACTGCAATCCGTACCAATACTCCGGTTGTGGAAGCCGAACGCACTGCTGTATCAACACTTACAGCCATTATGGGAAGAACATCGGCCTACACCGGGCAAAAAGTAACCTGGGACGAAATGATGACTTCAACAGAAAAATTAGGACCGGATACATACGAAATGGGACCTGTTGATATGGAATTCCCGATTCCTGTTCCCGGAACACAACATAAAGCATAAAAAATGATTTCCGTAGTTATACCACTTTTTAACGAAAGCAAGCTGATAAGCCGCCTGCTGAGCGAGCTTAGCCGCAACCTGCGCTCCATTGGCGAGGCTTTCGAAATAGTGTGTGTTGACGACGGAAGTACCGACGATACACTCGACCGTATTTTGCAGTTTAAGCAGGAAAACGAGTCGGTGAAAGTGCTTTCGCTGTCGCGGAATTTTGGAATACAGGCCGCTTTAACGGCAGGACTGGAATACGCAAAAGGCGACTATGTGGTGATTATGGATGGCGATTTTCAGGATCCGCCGGAAATGGTTCCGCAGTTGTACGCCAAAATGCAGGAAAGTAAGGTGGATGTGGTTTCGGCCATTCGCAGCGAGCGAAACGAGAAATTCAGCAAACGTTTTTACATCAACGTTTTTCATAAAATATTTAAAGGCATTTCGGAAGGAAACCAGGTGGAACAAACCGGTAATTTCGGAATACTCAGCAAAAAGGCAGTGCAAGCCGTACTTCGGTTTTCGGAGCAGAACCGTTACTTTCCCGGAATCAGGAATTTTATTGGCTTTAAAAACGATTTTATTGTGTACGAGCGCCCCGACCGTTTGGAGGGAGACGCAAAAATGAGCAGTAAAAAGTTGTTTGCCCTCGCGGCCGATGCCATTTATTCGTTTTCGAAATGGCCCATAAAATTGTGTTTGTACCTGGGGCTGATCGGGGTAGTGGTTTTTTTGGTGGCAATTGTCTATACTTTGGTTTCAAAGTTTACCGGCCTGGCCCCCTTTGGCTGGTCGTCCACCTTTTTGGCCATCAGTTTTTTTGGTTCGGTTCAGCTTACCTTTTTAGGCATAATCGGCGAATACATTTATCGCATTTACAAAGAGGTGCAAAAGCGCCCTGTGTATTTGGTAAAAGAAATTTATGAGTAACAAAATCGACATAGTAACTGATCGGAATGTGTTTGTTGCAAGCCTGCTACTGGCTGCAATGGTACTCGCATTTCTGGCGCCAAAAGCCGCAGTGAATGTCGACGAGATGTTGCATTATCCGCACGCAAAAAAGGTGGTGAACTGGTATTTTACCGGCGGAGCCGACGATGCGTGTCTGCATTCACCCGACAATCTTCAGTATTACGGCCAGTCGGTCGATAATTTTACAGCCCTGGTGAATCGTGTGTTTGTCATCGAAAATGAATTTTTAACCCGGCATTTTACCGGCGCATTCTTTTTCTTTTTGTTGCTGGTTTTTAGTGCAATGATTGCTAAGCTGCTCACCGGAAATTATTGGGTTTCGGCCATTGTTGTGTTGTCGTTGTTATTAACGCCGCGCCTGTTTGGGCAGGCTTTTGGCAACTTAAAAGACATCCCTTTTGCCACCGGTTATGTGGCAGGCATATATTTTATACTGAAGTTTTTAAAAGAGTTTCCGGACAGCAAATGGACCACCGTTTTGTATTTGGGTGTGGCCATAGCGTTTACAAATTCGGTACGTATTGGCGGACTGATTTTGTTTGCCTATTTAGGACTGGGCGTACTGGTCCTCCTGATTGTAAAGCCTTTTTTACTTAAATATATCATTTCAACTAAACTTTGTTTTGTAAGGTTATTGGGCCAGGGATTTTTAATAGCAATAGTGGGCTATTTTGCCGCCTTGTTATTTTGGCCCTTTGCCTTGCAGGACGTGGTGCATCACCCCATCGAAAGCCTGTCGCTGATGGAGCACTACAAAGTAAGCATCAAGCAAATTTTTGGAGGCAATGTTATCTGGAGTTCTCACTTACCATGGGATTATCTGCTTAAATGGATAGCAATAACAACCCCGGAATTTTTAATTCCCGGGTTCATCTATTTTGTGGCCTTTTTAACCTATAAATTTTCTAAACCGATGAGCGAACAACTCTTTTTTGAGTTGTTCCTCATTTTTACTTTGTTGTTTCCCATTGTGTATGTAATCGCAATTGGAGCAAATTTGTACAGCGGACTCCGGCAAATGCTTTTTGTAATTCCGGTGTTTGTGGTTTTGGCCTCAATGGGTTTTTACGGCATTTTAAAACTAAAGGAGAAAAAGGTCCTTCGCATTTCGGCCACGGTTTTGGTTCTGGTTTTAATGCTGGCACCTTTAAAACACCAGGCAAGCACTTTCCCGGTCGATTATGTGTATTTTAATGCCATTTCGGGAGGAAACAAAAAGGCCTGGAGCAATTACGAATACGATTATTACTTTCACGGCATAAAAGAAGCATCCAACTATCTGATCAACGAAATTGGCAACGATACCGCACTGGTGGCCATGAATACGCAGATGCCCAATTATTTCGAAAAGATACCAAACATCGGGTTTGTGTACACACGCTACCTCGAACGCAGCTCGGCCGACTGGGACTACGGCCTGTTTGGGGTAAATTACATTCATCCCTGGCAGTTAAAAAACAACACCTGGCAATCGTCAAAAATCATAAAAACGTTTTACCACAAAGGCAATCCTTTGGCGGTGTTAATAAAGCGCGAAAACAAAAACGATTTGGCCGGAATAGCGCAAATTAAAAAATGGAACTGGGCCGAAGGTGAAAAAATTCTTAAGAACGAGTTACAAACCGACCCAAATAATGTATGGTTGTATGTAAATTTGGCAAACGTAAAATTAGCGGAGAAAAAATATGCTGAATTTGATGCCCTGTTAAACAAGGGGAGGGCAATACATCCGATGTACGAGCCGTTTTATTTGCTCGAAGCACAGAAGTTCTACAATCAGCAAAACTACGAAGAAGCATTGGTGGCTTTAAACGAGCTGATTAAAGTGAATCCCCGTTACCGAAATGCAGCGCCGCTTTTAGAACAAGTAAAAGAGAAATTAAATAAATAAATAGAATTAAAATTGAACAGGATGAAAAGAGTAATTGCATTAATAGGATTGTTTATCATGAGTTTGCCCACATTGTTGATGGCGCAGGAAGAAGGAACGTACATTGAAAACCTGGGAGCTCAGGACAGTTCGTACATGGATGAAGATTTATTGGCAGATGTAAGCCAGCAAGCGGGTGGTTCAAACACAACCGCAATTATTATTATTGTGGTGGTTGTTGTGGTTCTTGCTGCTGCATTCTTTTTCCTGAAAAAGAAGAAAAAATAGATAATGTAGATAGTATAGATTCCGGTTTTAGAATTTTTACCGGTAAGTTTGTTTAAACAAAAAAAGCCTCTGTATTGTACAGGGGCTTTTTCATGTGCTTACCTTTTATTGTCTGCGGCAGCAGGGTAAGGAGAAATAACTTTTGAACGTTTCTCCTCCTTTAAGGAGGAGTGGGCTGTGCATAGGTACGAAGCACAGGTCGAGGTGGTTTCTTCATAAAAGAATCATCTGCCCTTATTTGCTCCAAAATCCAATATATCCTCTTTTATCACATCCGGATATTCATACACCCAACGGTTTTCATACCTAAGAACTGTGACCCCAAATTCGGCTAATTTTTTATCCCTGTTTTCATCTCTTGCAATACTATTAAAATCAGCATGAGGTTCTCCATCCAATTCTATGGCAAGCATCAATTCGTAACAAAAAAAGTCAACTATAAATTTGTCGATGGAGTGCTGACGTCTGAATTTATATCCTCCCACCTGGCTCTTCTTTAGCATCTTCCATAAGGTGGCTTCTGCAGCTGTTGAATGATTTCGAAGGTGTTTACGAATTGGTTTGAAGTATTTGCTGTTATGGAGTTTCATTTGTTAAAATTAAGTGGTTTTGCTTTAACTAACAACACCACCCCGTCAGCGTCTTCCTTCTATTTTCTCCGTAGCCTAATCCCTAACGCTGACACCCCTCATCCCCTTTGTCGGCCCCGCTAAATGCCTTACTCTGACATTTCCCCCTAAAAGGGGAAAACAAAAGGAAGAAGTAATTTTTTGGAGGGGAAATTTCCTAACTTCTAACATTGTTTCTTGCAAGATGCGACTGCACATTAGAATGTTTCTCCTCCTCAAAGGAGGAGTGGGCTTTAATGAGGTACGAATTAAAGGTCGAGGTGGTGGGTTAAATAGTTCACCACCCCGTCAGCGTAAATCTACTATTTTCTTCGAAGCACAAACTATAACGCTGACACCCCTCACCCCCTTTGTCGGCCCCGCTAAATGCCTTACCCTGACATTTCCCCCTAAAAGGGGAAAACAAAAGGAAGATGTAATGTTTGGGAGGGGAAATATTTTTGCTGCATACATTGTCCGGAATTCATATTTATCTTAACCTACGAACATTTCTCCTCCTCGAAGGAGGAGTGGGCTTTTGTGAGGTACGAACAAAAGGTCGAGGTGGTGGTTTAAATAGTTCACCACCCCGTCAGCGTCTTCCTTCTATTTTCTCCGTAGCTTAATTTCTAACACTGACCCCCCTCCTGGCAGGAGGGGAAAAATTTGTGCTGCATACATTATCCGGAATTCATATTTATCTTAACCTACGAACATTTCTCCTCCTCTAAGGAGGAGTGGGCTCTTGTGAGGTACGAACAAAAGGTCGAGGTGGTGGGGTATAATAGTTTACCACTCCGTCAGCGTCTTCCTTCTATTTTCTCCGTAGCTTAATCCCTAACGCTGACACCCCTCCTGCCAGGAGGGGAAATTTCCTAACTGCTAACATTTTTTCTTACAAGATGCGACGGCACATTAGAACGTTTCTCCTCAAGAAATAAGAATTCCTATTAATTTCCCCTGAAGGGGGAATGCGGCAGCAGGGTAAGGACTATGCAAGGCCGGTGCCGAAGGGGGTTCAGGAGGAATGGGCTTTTGTGAGGCACGAATAAAAGGTCGAGGTGGTGGGGTATAATAGTTCACCACCCCGTCAGCGTAATAATTCTATTTTCTCCGTAACCTAATCCCTAACGCTGACACCCCTCACCCCCTTTGTCGGCCCCGCTAAATGCCTTACCCCGACATTTCCCCCTAAAAGGGGAAAACAGAAGGAAGAAGTAATTTTTTGGAGGGGAAATTTCCTAACTGCTAACATTTTTTCTTACAAGATGCGACGGCACATTAGAACGTTTCTCCTCCTCGAAGGAGGAGTGGGCTTTTATGAGGTACGAATAAAAGGTCGAGGTGGTTCATTGTATTATGTTTTATAACAACTTGACTCAAATCACTATTTCCCATAATTTGCATAACAGTTAAAAACCAATACACGATTAACCCGCGAATCTTTTCGTCTAAATCGTTTTACATTTTAACTCCGATCTGTTCACATACCATTGCGGTGGTGTGTGCACCGGCATATACCAGGCCGGCGATAAAAAAGGCCACCTGTGCCGTGGAAAGCTTACAGGTGACCCTAAAGTCAATAACACTTTTTATTATTAACATTTTAAAATTAAAAAAAATGGCAAACATTGACGATTACAATGCCAAATTAGCCACTATTGAGGCTATTCCCGATGAGGAAACAAATGAACCTACAATGCCTGTTAACATTGCTTTACAGGAAGCCGAAAACCTGCATCACTGGAGTTTAGACGATGTGGCAGAGTTAGAAGTAGTAGGTATTTCAGAAGATCAAATTGAAGATCTGCCTGTTCGTGCCGGAGCCTGCCGCGAGGCACAGTCGATTTGGAACAAAGATTACCGTTCGCAACAGGAAGCCCAAAAAGAATGGGCTAAACAATCACCTCTTGCTTACGATTTACGAGACGACCTGCTGGCCTCCATGCGCTTTGCGTATCGCAACGACGATGCACTGTTGGGCCGGGTGAGCGCCATTGCCGAAGGCAGCGGGCATGCCGATATGATACAGGACCTGAACGACATTGCGGTATTGGGCCGTGAAAATCCCGATCTGCTGACAGACATTGGATTTGATATCGATCAGATTGAACTGGCCGCCACTAGCGCCGACGATCTGGCCGACTTGCTGGCCGAAGCCAACGGCGACAAAGCCGACCCCAACGAATCAAAAATAATTCGCGACAAGGCTTACACCCACATGAAAGTGCTGGTGGACGAAATTCGCCTGGCAGGTAAATATGTATTCCGCAAAAATCCAAACCGCTTAAAAGGGTATTCAAGTGAATACTGGCGAAAACAAAACCGGAAAAAGGACGATAGCGACAGCTAAGTTGCAGAATAACAAGGTCCTGTTGTGTTTTTGGGCGCCCTGTAAGTAAACGGGGCGCCCTGTTTGTTTTTACCCCTCCCTGTTCCATTTTGGGGCTTCCCTGTTAAACAGGACGGCTAAATACCTTACAGGATTTAAAAAAAATGCAACAGGGCGATAAAAAATCGTACAGGGACACGAAATAAGCTACAGGGAGGGGTAAAAATTCCGCAGGGCCAGCAAATACAGTACTTTTCGGCAAAAAAGTAGCCAACAGATGGTATAATCTTGTAGCACCAAAACTCTAAAAACAGTGATTTTGCAAACAAGCTGCACGCGAAGTCAAATTAAAAGCTACTTTTGCTCCCGCTTGCCCGACTTGGCTTCCACCTGCCGGGCAGGTAAAATCCTTATCATTTATTTGCTAAGGATTTTTTTTTTGCCGCTGCTACCGGGGTTGCTGCACGATTGTACGGCGCACTTTCTTAGCTTTTAGCTGAAGATATCCATATGATTTAATTGGGCGGGAGTGTTGGGATCTTTTGCTCTAAATTATTTTAAAATTTGATGACTTTGAATCAATGTACTTTTGGGATCATCGTTTCGGTAATCATCATTGGTCAAGCTGAAGGCACTTTTTACACCTTTGCCAATTCGCATATTTACCACGTTTAGCCCCTTTTCTTGAACAAGTCTTAAATACTCATGCATTAACTGCTTATCATTCTGAATAATCAGAAAAACTTCATCGGTAATGGATTCTTTTATTTTTTTGATGGCTTTTTCTGCCAGGTCGTCAATTGTATTCATATGATTTTTATTAAAGTGATATTATTTAATACGAAAAATATTTTTAACACTCATTTGAATATACAACCGAAGGTCAAAAAATAAATATGTTACGGGAATGATATTCGAGAAACTCTTTATCCGGAGCGAACCGGTTTGGTAATAAAATGAGGTTGTTTTCATAGGGCAGAAAGAACTTATCCGTTTCTTTATTCAGGCTCGCTTTTAGTTCCGCGGATATTTTTATTTTATAATCCGGGGTAACAGTAATTAATCCTTTGTCATAAGCTTTGTCATGAAGAGCATTTAAGCAAAGTCCGTTTTGAGGATTCATTCTTTCTTTTTTGTTTTTGGCCCACGGGATAATGTGACTGGCAATTAAAAGCCGGGGAATCTGAATACCTGTAATGCAACAGGTTTGATTGTAGGAGGCCAGAATAGTATCTCTGAAAAAATTCTGATTAACTCTTGTTTTTACAACTGATTCGCGTTCTTTTCCTTCTTTAATTTCAACCAAATCGGATAAATCTACGGTTGATTCAACCGAAATGCCTTTGTATTTTGCCAAAATCAGTTCGCTTTCGTAGGCCAGTTCATCCCAGTTGCCGTGAAATTCATTCCACACAATTTCTTCACCCTTCGCACCATGGGTTAAGCCTGAAACATTTCTGGCTCGTAATGCCGGATCAAGGCGGGCAAAATTAGCCAACTTTCTGGATACTGAACCTTTTGATCGACCGATTATTTTTGCTAATTCAATTACAGGCGGATAGTTTTCGTTTATTTTGGTAAACGGGATCTTGCAGTATAAATTAAATGCAACAATGTGTTCTTCTCTTGTCCAGTTAGGGCTGTGGGGCATGCTAGTTAGTTTTGTTGCAAATGTGCAATCATCTCACTCTGATCCCATGGTGTTATACCAGTTCTGAAGAAATATGCACCGAACTTGCCAAGAATTTCGTTGGTAAGTTCGTCGCTAAGTGAGACTTCCCGGTGATAGTTATCGATTTCAGCTTTCTTGATAATTTTATATTTCGCAATTAATATCTGACCACCACTAAAAATGGGCGATGGCGGGAGGTGTCTATTGTATCCTGAATATTTTGGGTCACCTTGCGCTGCGAGTCCTATTTTCTTTTTAGCATCGCCACCCACAGTTTTCTTTGGGAAATCATTCAAATCAATTGGACATACTAGATACTCTGTAGTTCGCATAATATTACATCGAGGTGTTAATATTATCATTACATCTTTCGGATTAGTATTGCTAACAAAGATATCCCCAGTGAAAACCACTATTTCATTATTGATTCTTCTTATGTAGTGTTCTGTCAATGCCAGCTTCTTCTCAGATGGATTTTCTCCATCAAAAGAAGGAGATATCATTTCGTGAAGTAAAGTTCTGATTGCGATTCGCGTAAAAACAGTTTTCGTTCTATCTTTATGTTGCCCATCAGAGTTATCAATAATCAGCTGAATTGTTGATTCAAGCTCTTTGTTTGATTTGAACTGGCTAATAAAAGTTCGATGTAAGTCGGCCTTAATTTTATCAATAATTCCATCGGGACTAAAAACCTCGAGAAATCCTGATTCCAGAAATAACTCAATTTTATTGGTTATGTAATCGAATCCATGTTGTGCCTTGTCAACAATATATACATTTCCATATTCTTTGAATTGAGAGATAATTTCCTCCATTATATACCCACTGTAGATAAAGATTGGGACATTATATTTGGCGAAACTGTCTTTAATGTGAGTTAAGAAATGTGCTTCTTCTGGTTTTAATAGCTCCCTGTCTGTATCAGAGCTTAATAAATCAAATATTAAAACTCTAACATCTGACATGCGTTCAGATACAATGTCCAGAAATTCTTTCTCATTCTGGCATTGGATCAATTCCATATCTATATGAGTTTGATCAAAATATTCTTTGGAAGGTCCCAAAATTTTTTTTGCATCATCATCCAGATGCACTATTATTCCGTTACTCATCTTTGGTTCGTATTAAGATAAATGCTGGACCGTAGCTTCTGTTTTCGGCGCTAATGTCCCAGTTATTTTTAGTTAATATGCTTCGTGTAAATGATAGTCCAAGACCGGTTGCATTTTTTTCTTGGCGGGTTGTGACACCGTAATCGAATATAAAATCGATGTATTTGTTGTTGATCAAAGGGCCACTGTTACTTACAACAATAGCTTCTTTTTCAAGATGTATCCTTATTTCTCCAGGATTACCTGATTGTTTAATCCAATAAACAGCGTTATTTATAATATTTAGAAAGGAAATCCAAAAAGCATATTCGATATCAGTAATTTCATAATTTTCCAGTCTGTCATCAGCTATTATTTTGATATTATGCTCTTCTGTGTCTGATTTGTATAGGTTGCAGACCTTAAGAAAGGTATTCAGCACCTTGAATTTTTTCTTCCGGGTTCTTCCGATGGCAGGTTGAAGAGACTGCCTTAGTTCGTATATAATTTCAGTCGAATGATGCAATGTATTTATATCAGCAACAAAATTATCAAGAACAGATGGATCTACTTTTTTCTTTTTTAGTTCAAATGATGATTTAGCAGTTCGTAATCCAGAAAGGGGTTGAGCGAGCTCGTGATACAGTAATTCAATTCCACTACCTAAGGCCGCGAGCCTCTCAGAGAATGTTAGTGATTCCTCCATATTATCCATAGATGTGGAAACATCCTTCATGAATTTCTCGGTGGAGGAGATTACTTTTTGACTAGCATTTAAAGCTTTAAGGCTATCAAGATATTCTTCGAAGTCAGGTCTTTTATGTTTACTGGTAACCGGTCTACCTAGTCCGTGAGTCAAACGGTAATTGTACCGTCTTTTTCCTAGCACACTAAATATGCTACCAAGTACTTCCTTCACTTGAATGAAAGCTTTATTTTCCAAAAATCCTTCCCTGTTGGTTTTCTCCTCTAATTCGTCATTTTCTGGAGAAATAAAATAAATGTACCCGAGAATTTGATTTGTATTTACATTTTGTCCTGGATTCTGAACTCTGGCTTTTGAAAGTCCAATCCAATCTTCTACTTCTTCGCCATATGGCTTCACCCCAAAACCGTTTTTTGAAACTCTCAGACCTTGAAATTCTTTGAAGTCTTTACGAAAACTTGTAATGCTTTTATATTTTGCTTCATGCGCTAATTTTTCTACATTATCGCTTTCTCCCATATCGTAGACCCTGATATCGAAATAGAATTCTCCGGGTTCAAAAGTCTTTTTGTTGTTCTTAGTATCAACAGGGTTGAATAACCTTCCCTGTTCTAGTTCTTTTTCTATTTTTAACTCTGCTATTTCGAATTTTTCTTCGAATACATCTCCTTTTATTCTATTGTATGAAAGCTTACCGAAAACTTCTCCGTTAAAAGTCACCTTACCAAATGCACGATAGTCGTATATTGAATGTATAGGAACTGAGTAAACATCAAGCCATTCTAATTCATCTTGCCCGGGGAGGAGATTCGTTCCATATTTGATTGAGAAGGGATTTTTACTTTTTTTAAAGCTTAAGTCTTTTGAAAGTATTTTTCTACTCTTTAACTCTCGCAGGATATTGTCGTTCAGTTCAAGGGGAGTTATTAAGGTTGAAAGCGACTTAAAGAAGGTTGTTGTCGCATAAATAGTCTCTCCATCTTCCGGTGTTTCTATTTGCTGGTGATCATCCTTAAGTATTTTTAATACTGAATCGTCCAGTTTCTCTATAATAATTAGAGTTCCGCTTGTAAATGCCTCACATTTTGCAGTCACCAAAGTTTCGGCGAGCGTATCGTTGATTGCTACGCTTCTTGCCTTTGAATATTCATCTTTGGTGAAGAGGTTAATTACATTTTCCACACTGGCCCCAGGAAACTTAATTTCAGATAATAGATTGTCCTCTCTGAAAAGCTCTCTATCTATTGTTATCCAGTTGTATGAAGTTTCAGTTTTTTGTTTCGTAACTACAGTAATAACTTTACCAAGAGCCATAGCCGCTAGCCGCCCAATGCCTTTGCTCCCTAAATAAGTCCTTTCATATTTTTTGCTTTTTCTGTATTCTGTTCTTTTTGAACTGACGGACGGTTTTAACCAATCGCCAAACAGTGTTTTATCATTCATCCCGGAACCATCATCAAATACAAATGCAAATGAATTATTTACATTTTCAGAATGATAGAGGTATACTTTGCAATAATCTGCGTCTGCATCATATCCATTTTTTACCAATTCATTGATTGCAGTGCTTGGATGTCCAATTAACTCTTCTCCCATTTGGATAATTGACATCGCGCCGGGGGTGAAAGAGTGTTGTTTTATTGGAGATATGGTTCTATGCATTAATTAAATTTTGAATTTCTATCGCTATCTTTTCTGCCATTAAAGGCGGTACTGCATTTCCAATTTGTCGAAAAGCCTCAGTCCTGAATTGTTTTCTGTCTTTACCTTCAAAATAAAAATCATCAGGAAAGGATTGTATACGTGCCGCTTCCCGCACGGAAATAGAACGCAATTGTTTTTTATCAGGGTGAATAAAATGGTGTCCGTCTTTTGCAATATGTGCAATCATAGTATGCGGCTCATTTGCTACCACTTTAAACCTGTCGATAAAATCTTTAATGTTCTTTTGTGTTCTTTCTTTTTCAGGTATCTGCCCGTTTTTTAAACGTTCACCTTTTTCCAGCTTTTCAATTGCCAGTCTGTAAATATTCAGGTCTTTGTCGTTATGAGGTCTTGTTACGTGCTGTGTTACAAAGTCAAGTCCGTTACGTATGGAGGCTCTTTCAAGATATTCGTTTGTATTATTGATATACTTTTGGCAACGCCTTGTTTCTCCAGCTTTTACTTTTGGTAAATCAGAAAATACAGTGTCACTGAAATATTTCTGATCTACTTTTTCAATTTCCGGATAACTAAAATTCAACTCCTTACGCCACCCAATTATAATTACCCTTTTGCGGTGCTGTACTACACCATAATCATATGCATTTAATAATCTGGCTTCAACTACATAGCCTAAACGCCGGTAATATTTTTTCAGGTTTTCGTAGTATTGTCCCTTTGCTGCTGTTAAGATTCCCGGAACATTCTCAAATACAAATATTTTTGGCTGATACCTCTTCAAAAACCTTCCGTACTGAATATATAAACGCGTTCGCTCATCATCTTCTTTATGTTTTAAAGGAGCGCGCCCTACAACAGAATAGGCCTGACAGGGAGGGCCTCCAATAATTAAATCAACAGTTTCATTTCCTAAGTGATGGTCAATTCTACTAAAAATATCGGCATTATTTTCATCGCCCACTGCCAGATTTATTACCGAATTTCGTTTTTCTTCAGGTAATAAATTATATAATTCCTCACGGGTAATTTTGCCCTTTAAATAAGCAATATACTTATCAAAATTTTGGGTTTCCTTAAGATGATGATATGCAGTTCTGGTTAAAAGAGTATTACAGGCAGCCTCATCCATTTCAACGTGTGCAATGGGAGTAAAATCTGCGCGAATAAATCCTTCGGACAATCCACCAGCGCCTGCAAAAAGGTCTATAAAATTCATAAAGTTTGCTTAAAGTCAAATCCTTTAAAAAATTCTTCAAAGGTTGTATCTAATGCATAAATTATTTTCTCAATGTTTTGGATGGAGATATTGCGTCGTCCATTTTCAACGCTGGTCATATATGTTCTGTCAATCTCGGCTTTTAGCGCTAATTGCTCCTGAGATATTGACTTTTGTAGTCTCAGTTCCCTGATTCTCTGACCAATTCGTAACTTAACATCCATGCGGATAAAAGTATCCTTTCACGGACTATAAGTCAACGGGATATAAGTCACATATTGAAAATTTATTGTTTAATTGAATTTAGCAAAAGTTCAAGAGTCTCTTTTTGCTTCTTTGGTTTTAGTTCGCATTCCCAAATGGTGATAACTTTCCAGCCCAACACATTCAACTCAATCTCTTTTTCGCGGTCGCGTTTTTGGGTTTCTTTGATTTTATTCAGCCACCATTCCGTTTTTGTTTTAGGCAAAACAAAGTATTTACATCCTTTATGTCCGTGCCAAAAACAGCCGTTTACAAAAATCACTGTTTTGTATTTTGGTAAAACAATGTCTGGTTTTCCGGGGAGGGTTTTTACATTCAGGCGGTAACGAAAACCGTTGGCAAACAAAAACTTTCGCACCAACAATTCGGGCTTAGTGTTTTTGCCTTTTATGCGGCTCATGTTATACGAGCGGGTTGCTTTGTCGTGAACGTCGGTCATTTTACAAAAATTGGGAGCTGTTAAGTTACTACACCTGCAGCTGGTAGGCAAGCAAAAAACAAATTGCAATGCTTGCTGTGTTTATAAAGGCCCGGCATGAGTTTAACAAGCCCGGCCGGCAGGAAACTAATCCTCCGGTCTCCTGCGTCAACCACCTCCTTTTGCAAAAAGGAGGACGAACCAACAATCTCACCTCAAACCAACTAACTAAATGTAGTAAACTTAAATCTAAGATTCACCAAGGAGGACAAGTTTACACTTCTGCACTGGATATGTCCCCCTTGGCGAAGGGGGAATTAAAGGGGGATTGATGGGTAAATAACAAATTACATAGGAAACTAATCCTCCGGTCTCCTGTGTCAAGCACCTCCTTTTGCAAAAAGGAGGACGAACCAACAATCTCACCTCAAACCAACTAACTAAATGTAGTAAACTTAAATCTAAGATTCACCAAGGAGGACAAGTTTACACTTCTGCACTGGATATGTCCCCCTTGGCGAAGGGGGAATTAAAGGGGGATTGATGAGTAAATAACAAACATAGGTGACTAATCTTCCGGTCTCCTGCGTCAACCACCTCCTTTTACAAAAAGGAGGACAAACAAACTACAGCACCCTATTGGCTCCCGGGATTTGCCGGATGAGCCAGGCCAGTGCAAAGCAAAGCACCAAAGCGACCGGGGCAAGTACAACAAATTTCAGCAGCTGGTTTATATCCTGCCAGCCCACAAAAACAGCAGCCATACCAACAATTACGGGAGGATGAATGATGTAAACGCCATACGCACTTCCGGAAAGTTGCCGGGCCAGTCCGCCTTGTTTGTTCCAGTACTTTTTGGCAATGCCAAACAACCCGATCATCATAGCAAAACCAACCACCTGTTCCCAAATGGCCCAGGCAAAACTCTGCCAGCTTCCTCCGCCAACAAAAGCTTCAATGCCCTTTTCCTTTCCGCCAACATAAAGCATTACAGGCAGTACAATCAGGATCATTAACTGGGCAAAAAGAAACCACTGTTTCGCACTTTTGTAGCTAATGGCATCGAGCCACTTGTTGTTGTAAGCCACAACACCAAAAATCAGCATAAATATGTACTGCATAAAAAACGGGAACTGTAAATTGGTATGGGGCAGACTCCAGCCCACCGGCAACCAAATGCGAATGATATACTGCGCCAGGCCGGTAAGTACAGCCGCTATAAGAATCACTTTTGTTCCGGGGAAAGGGATGCGGAGGTTCAGATTTAACTTACGGGCAAGAAGATACAGAAGGGTGAAGATCAGCAGCGTTTCGACAAACCACATGGGTCCAAATCCCCAGGCACGAGGATTGGTGAGGAAACCGGCGAAAGTAACTGCTTCGTGTTTGATGTAATAATAGTGAATAAAATTGGTGAGCGGATTTAATACAAAATAAAAAACCACCAGCGGTATTCCCAAACGGATAAGCCGGTCTTTTAAAAATGTACCTCTTGGTTTTCGTTGTACCGAGGCAGCCGTAAAATACGCCGATATAAAAAAAAACATCCCCATAAAAAACGACTGGTTGGTAATGTTAAACATGGCCTGTAGTATGATGGCCGGCATTCCGGCTTCCGATTCGTTGTAGTACCAGTCGCCGGGCGCTCCATAGGTGATGTTGAGGTGCAACAATATAACCAGACTGATGAGAAAAATGCGGAGGTTGTCGATGTAAAATAATCTTGATTGTGACATGGCAGTAGTTTTTGTTCTGTAGTTTTTGCTTTTGTTAAAAGTAAGGAATTCCTGTTTCACTGAAAAAAATTTCGACAACAGGCTGTTAACGAACGACAAACGGGGGGTGTTCAGTAGTCAGTGATCAGTGATCAGAGCTGCGTCCGTCTACTGACGGATTTAGGGTTCAGGGTTTGGAGTGAGGGAATGGGGGAGTGAGTTAGTTAGTGAATAAGTGAATGGGTTAGTGGGTGAATGAGGGAATGGGTGAGTGAGGGAATGGGTTAGTGAGTGAATGAGGGAATTAGGAAGTGAGAGATTGGGGAAGTGAGTTAGTGAGGGAATTAGTGAATGGGTTAGTGAGGAATGAGGGGGTAAAAGAATGGGTGAGTTGTGCGTTTTTTGTTGTTGGATTGGGGCTTTTGTTTTGGGATGGCGGAACGGCTGGATGGCCTCGGACAAACCAAATTGGAATAAATCCGTAAAGAAGAGTAATTCTAAAATTTAACCAAAATGAAAAGTTCAGCATTAATTTTATTGATCTTCCTTTTTACAGGAATGAGTTCTTTTATTTCGCAGGCCCAGGAGGCTCCTGTTATGCCGACCACTTATTATGTGATCGAAGAGTTTGTTCAACCTGCCGATAACCAGACATTTATTAAAGTACAGCAGGAAGCAGTCGACTACTGGAAAAAATTTGAGTTCGACGTTCCGATTTTCACTTACGCCACCAATTCAGGCTCGTATTACTGGGTATTACCGATTGAAAATTTTGCAGGCATCGATCAGCTGTTTAAAAAAGCAGGCGAATTAACCGGCAAAATGAAGGAAGCCGGCTACGATGCCAATGAAAAGTTTAAAGACCTGTCAACTGCCCGGCAAATGGTGATCCACTGGTCGAAAGATCTTTCGTACCACCCCGACGGAATGATGGGCCAAACAGCAAACAATACCTATTGCGAGTGGACTTTTATGTATCTGAAACCGGGTCATGAAAAAGAGGCCACCGAAGCGGCTCAAAAATACAAAGCCTTTTACGACAGTGTTGAAGAAACTTCCGACTGGGATGTTTATACCGTTTGGATGGGTTACGACACACCCTGCTGGATCCTCATGTCACGCGCAGAAAGCGAAATGGCCATGCTGGAACAGGAAACGAAACTTCAGGCCAAATATTCGGAGAAATTTCAGGAGTTGTGGAATAATTTTTCGGTACATGTACGAAAAATTGAAAACCAGAAAGGATGGTTCTTGCCCAATTGGTCGCTAAATTTTGAGCAATAGCAAAATTTGAGTTGGCAATAGAATCGTGCGAGTCTTTCTACTTTGGGCAGAACGTACTTTTGTGAGAAACGAATAAAAGGTGGTGGTGGATTAAAATATTTCACCACCCCGTCAGCGTATATCTACTATTCTCTCCGAAGCACTAACTATTACGCTGACACCCCTCACCCCCTTTGTCAGCCCCGCTAAAATGCCTTACCCTGACATTTCCCCCTAAAAGGGGAAAGCAGAAGGAAGATTTGATTTTTGGAGGGGAAACTTTCCGAGGCCAATAAATTCTCATTCCCACAACAGAAACCACTGGCCAAATTTCTCCTCCTCACAGGAGGAGTGGGCATTTGTGAGGTACGAATAAAAGGTCGAGGTGGTGGTTTTAATCAATTCACCATCTCGTCAATGTTGGCAGTATCTTCGTCTTTGGATAATTTTCGGTAGATGACAAAGTAAAAGGCCGGGCAAAATCATTTACTTTTTAAACGGATCGCCCTTGGGACTTTGGGTCAGCACCCAGCGAAATGCATTGATAAACAATAGATTTTGTGCGGCATCGGTGTATTCTTCGTCGCCATGTCCCATGTTCAGGTAAATCATCCGGTACTTTTTGTTGGTCCACACAATGGGCCAGTCGCCCGAGCTTACCACATCTTTTATTCCCAGCGGGTAGTTCCGCGGCGATATGGAAAGCAAAACTTCCACATCGCTGTTTTTTCGCGGACTGGGATTCCACTGGTACCATTCGCTTGCCGGTACCACAAATTCGGCAGGCAGATTTTTGGTAAGTGCATGTGTATTGTTGTCAAGCTGCACAAGCACAGGCTGAGGCGGCCAGTTGTTGCAGTAAAAAACACCGCCACCCAAAAAGCTGACCAGCCAGGGCCAGTTGGTCGATTTGTCGTTGTATGCCGAAGCATGAAAGCCCAGCCAACCGCCACCATTTTCCATGTATTGCTCCAAAGCCTTACGCCCGACAGCATCCGAAGGCATGGCATTGGGCATAATCAGAATGTCGTACTCCTTTAGTTTTTCAAAAGTATAAGAACTAAAGTCGCTGCATGTATCAAGAATGTATCCTTCGCCCCAGCTTAGTCTTTGAAAAAAACGGACGGTTTGTTCCGCAAAATCCACATGCGCCTGCTCGGCCCGGGTGGTGTAATACAATAATGCTTTAAAGCGAGGTGCACTTGCATAGTTAGCCGGGTAGTGTTCCGTTTCCTGAGCAAAGCCGGTCAGTGCCGGTAAAACGAATAAAAAAAGAATGAGAAAGTTCTTAGATTTCATTTTGGTAAAATTAGGTTTAGGGTGGCAAATTTAAATAATTTGTGCAGAATTGAAGATTGGTGTTTCAGGAAAAGGCGAAGGTTGTATCAAAATGCATTTTCAGATTTTTTACAACTTATATTTTGTACTTACCCAAATCCTTAAATCCCCTAAAGGGGACTTTTAGCCGCCCCTTTAGGGGAGGTTTGGAGGGGTCAACATTATTAATTTATTTTATTAAAATGAAGTCGCACCCATTCGTAATCTGGCCAATACTCATTTCCAGCCAAATCTGTCGGATATGGAACAGTTCACTAAGGTTTAACAGCTTCAATCGTTACAGAAACGATAAATTCTGAGATGGGAATTTCGGGCGCCCAATCGCGGATAAACGCTTTGCTTTCGTTTTTTGGTTGAATTCTGATGTTTTCAAAACCCACCTGTGAAAGTATGGTTTCCAGTTCCCGGATGGTGGAAGCTCCCGAAATACAACTCGAATACATGGCCATATCCTCTAACACCTTTTGAGGTAAAACGGTGGTGGCAACCACATCGGAAATGGCAATTCGTCCACCGGATTTTAATACCCGGAACACCTCGTTAAATACCTTTTGTTTTTCGGGCGAAAGGTTAACCACGCAGTTCGATATCACCACATCAACACAATTGTCTGCAAGGGGTAAATTTTCGATCTCACCCAGCCGGAATTCAACATTTGTATAGTTCCCGTTGCGGGCATTTTCTCTTGCTTTTGAAATCATGGTCGGGGTCATATCTACACCAATCACTTTTCCTGTATTTTCGAGCTGATTGGCGGCAAGAAACACGTCAAATCCGGCTCCGCTGCCTAGGTCCAGCACCGTTTCGTGTTTTTGAATGGCTGCAATGGCCTGCGGATTTCCACAACCCAGTCCCAGGTTTGAACCTTCAGGTACTTTTAACAGTTCTGTTTCGGAGTAACCCAAATCGGATGATATTTTGTAAAAAGAGCCCGGCTCAGCCGGTGAGCAACAGGTGTTATTGCTGCCATCGCCACATCCGCAACCGGCAGAGCTTACATAATTTTCCACCACTTTGCTGTAGTTTTCGCGCACTGCCTCTCTGATTTCATCGTACTTTTTTTCCATCGAAATAAATTTTAATTGTTTACACTTGGTAGACGGAAAAAGAAAAAAAGGATGCAAACAAAACTCTTGTTTCGTCATCCTGAACTTGTTTCAGGGTCTCTTCCTTAACGGAGATGAGGTTATCGGAATTATTGGATTACCCAATAACCAATTTTTTTTACCCTTCAGCGATGGGGTAAAAATAGGATCGAAAGGATAAGCTCTTAAAGCCGCACTAACTATTGCACGACTTGCAGTAATTCCGATTCGATTTGTAATTCATAATCGTCCCGTATTTGTCGGTATGAAAGCTGCAGCACTCGCTTAACCTTTGTTTGAGCAGTAGCCGCCCGCGGTGCACCCTGGCTTTTGCTGCGGGGTAGGAAATACCTTGTTGCACCGCCAGCTCTTTTTGCGACATGCCTTTTAGCTCTGACAGAAGGAGTGCTTCCTTGTATTTTTCGGGAAGATCATTGATGAAGGGAGCAACCCAGCTCTCCACCTCTTCCATCACATCTTCGGTAATTTCATCATCTGTTTCGGCCGGTAATACGGAAAAATTTTCAGATTTCTTTGATTGCCGGTAATGATCGGCGATGGCATTTCGGGTGATCTGAAACAACCAGCTTTTCATTTTTGTACTGTCTTTTAACGAATCGATGTTGGTCAGAATCTTTATAAAAACGTTCTGAAGAATATCTTCAGCTGTTGCCTTATCCGGAATGCTGTTGCGTATAAAATGCAGCAGCTGATCGTAATATTCGTTCCAGATGGATTCTATGTGAATTTGTTCTTTTTTTTCCATTGTCAAATGTTCTGTACAATATAGACGAAGTTATTAAAAAAGGTTGCAAAAAAATTGAGCCTTTTGACCAACTCGTATGAAAAAGAACCTAATTCACAATCCGATTGTTTCAGGGTCTGTTTTTTTGGAGTAATACAAAAGAGCATGTAAACAAAAGGTTGGTTATCGCTCGTTGCAAACGAAAAAGCAATACACCCCTCGTTACAAACAAGGGGTAGGTGAGATGCTATCTAATTGAAACAGTTTTGCTTCGGTCGCTAGCTTCCTTATTCTTCCGAAAGGCTAAATATTTCAACTGCCCACTTGTTCATTTCCAGGTCGCGTGCCACATTTTTAATGGCAAACAGCTCGGTGCCTTCCCGGTTGGTAAACACAAAATGTACATCCATTTTAGGATAAGACCGGTTATTTAAAGTTCCCGGATAGGTATTCACCTTAAACGATTTAACTGCCGAGTAACTTACCGCATCTACCTGGTAAATGGTTTCGGCATTTTCTGCCGTCCACATATAATCCGAACCAACCACATAAAAACATTCGCGGGTTTCGTTGTAATCGAGACTTTGGATATTGTATCCCGGAATATCGATCGTTCCAAACTTTGTAAGATCTTCCCCGTGGGTTGAGTTGGTTGTATAATCCGGAGTCTGAAAAATTTCTTTGGTTCCGCCCAGTATTTTGCTGCCGTCTTTCGAAAACCAGAACCTGCTGCCAATCGTTTCGTGCCAGTACGGAAGGGTATCGTTGGCAATGCCATTTTCAATATTGGCAATAAGCAAACCCGTTGGCGACAGTTGCGGACGGGTAATATACACCAATGGTTTATCGGGCATTTTTACCAAAACCGATTTTTCGTAAATGGCCACCGATGAGCTTGACTTGTAGGTGACACCTGTTTCAAGATTGAGGCTGTAAAAATGTACCCATTGATCGGTCTCAGGAGCAAGGTAACACCAGCCGTTTTCGCCAAATACCAAATCAAAAGGAACACAGTCAGTTTCGTACATTTGAATCCGCTCCAGTGTTTCGGCATTAATCAAATCAACATAGGCCTGATTGTATCCAATGGCGATTGTTTTTCCATCGGCAGTAAGATCCATACAATTTGGAATCCTTTCGAGCGGATAAGTCTGCAGCGACTCAGTTCCCGGCGCCAGTATCAACATTTGGTTCGGCGATTTTGTAAGCAGGTACAAATGATTGTTTGTTTTGTTGAAAAAGGCATCTTTCAGTTCGCCATCGAACCATTTTAAAACCGAGGAGCTTACCGGTGGAGCTGTTTCGGTTACCTGCATGGTAATTAAAATGCCATGCGAGAGTTGTGGTCTGGTCGATTCCAGATTAATGATCTGACTGTAGTCGCCCGGAGCAAGTCCATCACGATTTACGGTAAGTGTTAGTATATCTGTTTCTCCGGCCATTAACGCACCTGATGTTTTTGATATGGAAAGCCAGCCCGGAATGTTGTCGATGTACCAGGTTTTGTCCACCTCGCCTTTGTTTGTAAACGCCAGATGACGCGTTTCTTCGGTTCCAAAATCGATTTGTGCCGTGTTGCAGTAAAGCGGAACCTCGCCTTCAACCGGTGGCTGTTCAATTTTGCTAATTCCGTAGCTAACACTCACCTGAAATATGCCCGCCGATCCGAGTTTTATGTACACATACCCTTCGGCCCTGCCTTCAAAAAGAAAATTCTCCACATTTATAAAGTCGAAAGGAACAGAGCAATAGCCATTTTGCAGCCTTCCTTCAAAGGTTTTTATGTCGATCCATTGCGGATACACAACAATCTGGTAAGGCTCGTCACCCATTCCGTCCAAACCTAAATTCAGTACTCCTCCCTGAACACCGGTATCAAAATGAAGTTCGGTATCGATCGAAAATACAGGATCCTGGTTTGCTTCCGGAAAATCAAAATTACAGCCTCCAAAAAACAGAAGTACAAAGGTGAACAGTATCCCGGAAATGAACTGTTTCTTGTTTCCGGAAATATGACTTGAGGTGCTGCGATATGAATTTATTTTCATTTTCATTTTTTTTGAAGGTGGATTTACCAATAGTACACAATACCAAACGACAGATCCAAACGACTCAGGTTTTCATAGTTTTCCTTGTCCAGTTCTACTTCATTGCTGCCTTCGCTGGTTTTAAGGCTTATCTTACTCACTTTTCCCAGAAAAAGCCCTGTGTCGAAACTGATGCTCAGTTTTGGTTGTATAAAATACTCAAGTCCCAGGGTGAGGTTCGATCCGAGAGTGGTTCCCTGGATAAGAACCTGTTCGTTGTACATTTGTGCTTCATCGCGATAAAAAGCCGGGCCAATGGAGTACGACGAATTGACAAGGAGCTTTTGCGCCTTACCTACTCGTGAAGAAGAATAGAGCGAAAGGCCGGCAAAATTGACAAAATAACGTTCGCCAAGTGCGCCGTAGTACATGTTTGTTTCGTCCATTTGCATTGAACTGGTAATTTCGGCATTGGAATAAAAACCATTGTACATGGCACCCAGCCAGTAGTCTTTTGTCAGATAAAAATAAAGCGAGGCCTTAACTTGTGCCCCCCATTTAAAGTTTTTGTAATATTCTTCTGAAAGAGAATTGCTGATGCCCATTGCCTGCAGGTTTTTTTCGGCTTCGGAAGTTTTGCCCAGCAAATAGCCCGATCCTCCACTTAATGAAGCCCGTATTTTACCATAATCCGGAGTTGGTTTCGTTTTCTCCTGTACCTGCACTTGCTCTGGTTCAGTATTCGTTTCTTCTGCATTAACCGTTTTCAGGTTTTCAACTTCCAGGGGATTGGCCGCGGTTTTGTATGTCCACTCACGAACCTTGGCTTTTTCTACTTTCCCTTTCGACGAAACGCCGTTAAAGTACTGATAAAAGTGAATGTAACTTTTGCTTTCCTTGCTGATGATACATGTTAATGTGTCGCCGCTGTTCAAAATAATACGATCCTGCGCAGAACTTTTCAGTCCAAAGATCAGTAGTACCACAAAGGTTGACAAAACATAATAATATTTCATAGGATTTAAATTTGCAGTTGGAGACAGGAATGCTGTTTAACTAATTCAGGCTTTCTTTTTTTACGGTAAATGTAAGATAAACTCCATGAATAAAATATAGATTTTTCTCATTCTTTCGGTCCTGTTTTCAATTTGAAAATAGTCTAAATTGAAAGATAAACAAGTTGCAAAAACAGTGGCCGCTTTGCCTTACGAAAAGAGCTTGAAGAGCTTGTTTTAGTTGTATAACAATGGATGCAGGGACCAATTTGTGAAAGATGGTGTGAGTTATTCCGGAGGAATTCAGCAAGTTGTTTGAGCTTAAAATCCTCTTAGATCTATGTCATCGGTTTCGATTCGGTCCACCATTCTGCCCATCTTTTTTTGGATGATTTTAAAATGATGTTCGTCGTCGGGAGCAATCAGAGAAATGGCTTCACCCGGTGCTTCGGCACGCCCGGTTCGCCCAATGCGGTGAATATAATCTTTTGGAGAGCGCGGCAATTCGTAGTTAATTACACAGGGTAAAAATTCGATATCGATACCACGCGCTAATAAATCGGTGGTGACCAGCACCTGAATGTCGCCTGCCTTAAACTGGCGTAAGGCTTCGGTTCGCACCCACTGGCTTTTTTTGCCGTGAATGGCCTCGGCATCGATTCCGTTTTTAATTAATTTATCGGCAACAGCATCGGCTTTAAATCCCGACGAGGTAAAAACCAATACCTGCTTCCACTTTTTGGTTTTAATCAAATAACGCAACAGGGGACCTTTTCTTTCCTCTTGCACAAAATAAGCCACCTGGTCGATTTGGCTGAGGATATTTGTTTCGGGAGTAATTTTAATGACCACTGGCTTGTTTAACAATACCTGTGTAATGCTGTTTAAATCGTCGCTTAGGGTGGCCGAAAACAACAGGTTCTGACGTTTTTGCGGCAGCAGCGCAAATATCCGGTTCATCTCATCCTTAAAACCAAGATTCAGCATTTTGTCGGCTTCATCGAGCACCAGTATTTGTACATCGCTTAAATGTACGGCCTTTGATTCAACCAGCTCCAAAAGCCGGCCGGGTGTTGCTACCAGTACATTTACTCCCTGCAAGCCAATCATTTGCGGATTGATGGAAACACCGCCATACACCGCCATCGATTTAACTGGTTTTGCAAGCCCCGAAACAAAGGTTTGAAATACTTCGTTTACCTGAACTGCCAGTTCGCGGGTGGGTACTACTGTCAAAACAGTGATGTGCCGGTTTTTTGTAACCAGCCTGTTTTGCATGTTCATGAGCAAAGGCAGAACAAAACCGGCTGTTTTTCCCGAACCGGTTGCTGCAATACCCAGTACGTCGTTCCCCTTTAAAATGGCAGGAATTGCTGATTTCTGAATTGGATAGGCTTTCGAGTAGTTCTGTTCGGACAATACCTTTAGTAAGGCCGGCGATAATCCCAGGTTCGTAAATGACATGTTTATTTTTTCTATAAAGTGCGGATAAATTTCCGTGGGCAAATATAGACAAAAGAAAGTTGGAAGCCCGAAGTTGGAAGAAAGTAATCAGTCACAGTCACAGTCACAGTGTTCAGTGAAGAAAGTTGGAAGAAAGACAATGGTCATCGGTCATTTGTCTATTGGATGCGGCTTGCAGCTTGTAGCTTGAGGCTTGTAGCTAGTAAAAGAAAGTCTCAGTCACAGTGTTCAGTGAAGTGAAGAAAGTTGGAGGCTGGAAGAAAGACAATTGTCATCGGTCATTTGTCAACTGGATGAGGCTTGTCGCTTGCAGCTTGTGGCTTGCTGCTTATTTTCCAATTATCTTATCCATCGAAAATTTTCCAGCTCCGTTTAGCAGCAAAACAACATAACTAACCAAATACATTAGCGCCAGTTCTTTTCTTCCAAAAGGATCGGCGCCATGTGCAATAAACGCTGCTACGGCCATGGTTACAATTAATGGAATGGTGGCCAGCCGGGTTCCCAAACCAAGCACAAGCAATATGGAACATACAACTTCGGCAAAAACCGCCAAAACCAGCGACACTTCAGGGCCCAGACCCAGTGGATCGCCAAATTGAAATTCGCCGGCAAGCAAACGTTGTAATTTGGGATATCCGTGTGTTAGCATAAAACCACCTGCACTTACACGCAACAATAGTAGTCCGATGCTTGCATTGTTTGAATAAATTTTTGTTTGAAATATTTTTTTCATCTACTAAGTTTTAAATGTAATTACGGGTAATATTTAATTCTCAGGGGACACAAAAGCAGCTTATTTTACTTTGCTGATCACGCGTTCGAGTTTTTCCTTCACCTCCGAAATAACAACTCCCAGCGCTTCATTTTCAACGGCCAACATGGATGCAACCGGATCAACTGCCGAAACTTCGATATTTCCGTTGTCATTTTCTTCAACCACAACATTACATGGCAGAAACACTCCAACCTTATCTTCTGTGCTGAGTGCTTTGTGTGCTAATTTCGGATTGCAGGCGCCCAGAATTTTGTACTTCTTAAAATCAACGTCCAGTTTGTTTTTAAATGTGTTCGAAATATCAATTTCAGTAAGTACTCCAAATCCTTCCGCTTTTAATTCGGCTGTTACCAACTCAATTACTTCGTCGAAACTTTTTCCGTTTACCTCCTGGCTTAAATAATAACTCATTGTATTCTATTTTTAGTGAACCGTTTTCTCCGGTTAAATTGTTACCCGGATTGTTTTCTATTTCTATGGAGATAAACAACATTTGTTGCAAATAGTTTTATTTAATGTGATTTGATTTGTTCTTAAAAGTAGCAAATACATTTATTCAACAATTGTAGAAGGACTTACCCAAAAAGTCCATTTGCTTTTTCCAGTTCCCAGAAAAGCAAATCATAAAACAATACATTAGAGTCTGATATACATCGAACAGATTTCTCTTCGTCAAACGACGGATCGAAATGACAAGGTATCGGCGGCCTTTGCTTTGAAGAAAATTTTTAGCTCAGTAGAAGGGCGATACTAACACCAATAAAAGTTCCGATGATATAACCCAGAATTCCCACAAGTATGGCAGGTGTAATCATTTTTTTCTGTCCCAACGATGCTGCCATAGGTGCTGCCACCGAAGGGCCCATAATATTGGCTGCCGACGAAATAATGACTTCGTACACATCGAGTTTAAACAATTTGGCAAGCGCAAGCATAAATACCAGGTGGAAAAACATTATGGTGAGGTAAAAAGCAAGCACCGGCATACCAACGCGCAAAATATCCTGCATGTTTGAAGCAGCACCAATGGTCGCCAAAAAAATATACATCAGCCAAAGACCCAGTGAAAATGCACTTTGCTCGAGTGCTTTTAAAGGTTTTGGAAACAGGTTTGCCGCCAAAACAGCAAGAATTGTAATGAGCAAAATACTCATGTTTAACTCGGTGTGTACCAGCTTTTGTACAAAGGGCGCCAAAACGGTGCCTGTTCCGGCTATTAAAACGGCAATAAACAGCGATACGGCAATTCGTTCGAGCGTAATTCCTTTTTTATTTTCGGTTTTTGTATCAGGGTCTTCAGCTTCGTGGTTTGTATCGTTTGACGGACTAAAAAACCGCTTTAAAAGTGCAATGGATGGAACCAGGAACAAAAGCAGAACATATAAATTTGCAGCAAAATTGTCGATGGCAACCGTAGCCGTAAACAAAGGATTTGTGCTAAAATTTAAGATCTCGGCTGTGGCAACAAAATTTACACTTCCGCCAATTAATGTGGCGGTAATTACTCCTGCTGTATTGCCCGAGTCAGCTCCCAAATCAATTAAATAAAACGCCAGAAAACTGCCCAGCACGATGCCAATTGCGCCAATAATGTAAGCCAGTAACAGTTTGCCGCTTTCTTTAATAATTTTTACCAGGTTCGAGCTAAACAACATTAGAGGAATGGCAAGTGGTATAAAATAGTCGAAAACCAGATTGTACACCTCCACATTTATCTCCGGCTTTGATGCCACCGGAACAACTCCGGTCATCGATAAAACCGACATGGAAATCATGGTTACCAGAATGCCCGATACTTTTCCAAACCACTTTTTGTGTTCCGAATAAATTCCAAAGGCAGCAGCACCGGTAATAATTGCAAAGAGTACAAGATGATTTTCAGGCGAGATAAATGATTGCATACTTTCCGCTCGGTTAAATTAAGTCCCGAATATATCCCGATTTTCTTAATTCCTCAAGCTTTTGGGTATTGATTCGGTTTTTACTTAGACAAAACTAATCCTCCGGCTTCCTCCGTCGGCCACCTCCTTTTCAAAAAGGAGGACGCGCTACTTTTTAGGTTCAAGCGTAACCACCGGAATGATCAGTTCTTCCATGGAAATACCACCATGCTGAAAAGTATCCTTGTAGTAATTTGCATAGTAGTTGTAATTGTTCGGATAGGCAAAAAAATCGTTTCCCGATGCAAAAACATAACTGGTACTTACATTTCGTGATGGCAAAAAGATGCGTCGCGGGTCGCGTACCTCATATACATGTTTCGATTTGTAATTGAGGTTTTTACCCAACTTGTAACGTAAATTGGTGTTGGTTTCGCGGTCGCCAATAATTTTAACCGGATTATCGACACGAATGGCGCCATGGTCGGTGGTAACCACCACCCGGATGTTGTTATCTGCCAGGCCTTTTAATAATTCCAGCAACGAAGAGTTTTTAAACCAACTTAGAGTCAGCGATCGATAGGCTTTTTCATTGTTGGCCAATTCGCGTATCATATCCATTTCGGTGCGGGCATGCGAAATCATATCCACAAAGTTTACCACCATCACCGATAAATTATTTTCCAGAATATTTTTCAGGTTGTCGGTTACCCATCGCTCTTTTTTTATTCCTGTTGCTTTTTCGAAATACACACTTTCTTTTCGCCCAAAACGACCCATTTGTTTTCTTAACAAAGCTTCTTCGTGCTGGTTTTTATGGCCTTCGTTGTCGTCGTCTTCCCACAGATCGGGATACAATCGTTCAATTTCGGATGGCATTAAGCCCGAGAACATGGAATTACGTGCATACATGGTGGCAGCAGGTAAAATACCACAATACAATTCTTCGCTTTGTGTACGGAAATATTCGTTAAAAACCGGGCTCAAGGTTCTCCACTGGTCGTAACGCAAATTGTCGATTACCAGTACAAATGTTTTTTTACCGGCATCGAGGTGTGGGAAAATGCGGTGTTTAAAAATATCGGGCGACATTAGGGGACGGTCTTCAAAATCGCCGGCAAACCAGGCCTCGTAATTGTTTTTTACAAAGCGGAAAAAGGCATTGTTGGCATCGTTCTTCTGCATGGTAAGAATTTCGTCCATGGCAGAATCCTCCGATTCACTCAGTTCCAATTCCCAGTATACCAGTTTTTTATAAATGTCTTTCCACTCGTCAAAAGTCAAACGATCGTTTATTTGCATGCCAATTTGTGCAAACTGCATTTGGTATTTCGATGTGGTTTGCTCAGTCACCAGCCGTTTCTGATCGATGTTCTTTTTTAGGGTTAGCAGTATTTGTTTCGGATTTACAGGTTTAATCAGGTAGTCGGCAATTTTGGCGCCAACTGCCTCATCCATAATGTTTTCTTCTTCGCTTTTTGTGATCATTACTACCGGCACATTGGGCGAAACCGCTTTTATTTTTGTCAACGTTTCGAGGCCTGTCATTCCGGGCATGTTCTCGTCTAAAAATATAATGTCGTAATAACTTTCGGCCACCTTGTCCACTGCGTCAGAACCATTGTTGGCGGTTTCAACTTCGTAACCCTTTTCTTGTAAAAAAATAATGTGAGCGCGTAATAAATCTATTTCGTCGTCTGTCCAAAGTATTCGTGGTTTTGTCATCTTTCTAATTTTTCCAGTTGTTTTTGTTTGTTGTCATGCTATTCAAAGATAGAAACAAAAAAAGTGCCGTTGTAGTATGCCCTTAACAAACTTTAACCACAACAGTTCAGTGTTTCAAAATTTACAGAATATAAATGAATACTTTTTGGGAGCAAGATAAAATAGCTGCAAGTCATTAGTCATTAGTCATTGGTTATTGGTCATTAGTCATTGGTTATTAGTCATTGGTTGTTGGTCATTAGTCATTACAGAGTTCTTCCCAATGACAACTGACCAATGACTTTTCTTCTCATTGTTACAGATCTCTCCATTCGTTCGATATAACATCTGAACACTGCGACTGCGACTGATTACTTGTAATAACTGTTCTTCCCAATGACAACTGACCAATGACTTTTCTTCTCAGTTACAGATCTTTCCTTCGTTCGATATAACATCTGAACACTGCGACTGTGACTGAATACTTATAATAACTGTTCTTCCCAATGACAACTGACCAATGACTTTTCTTCCCATTGTTACAGATCTTTCCCTTCGTTCGATATAACATCTGAACACTGCGACTGCGACTGATCACTTTCTTCGTGCTTCAAACTTCCGGCTTCCGGCTTTCAGGCTATTTCAAATAAACAGCTTTATAAAAGTCCATGTATTCGGTAATGTTTTTCTCTTGTAAGAAAATATCGAAGTTGGTTGTGGTAATTAAAAAGTTTCGATACTGTGCATTGTTTAATGGAGCAAACAATGTTCGGGTACGCACCACATTGCTAAAGTAATTCCGCGCCGTTTCTTTGTCGGGCATGCCTTTTACAATTACCAGTTCGCGAATGGCATCCAGCTTTTGTTCTTCAATGGAGAATCCCGAATTACCAAAATTCTGCGTGTTGTAATTTTCAATTCCACTCACAAATGCAGCCTTGTTTATGCCTTCGGAAGGAATTACAAATACCACAAAATGTGCACCTTCAATATCCACGTTGTACGGACTACCGGCAACTTCGTCGGCAGTAACTTCCGGTTGTAGCTGAGCTGCTGTTGTACTTGTGCTTGTACTGGCTGCAGTACTTGTTGTTCCGGAAGAAGTTGTAGTTGTGCGGTTTATGTAGTTGTTTCGGAAGAAGTTGATGTAATCATCCACTTTGTTTTCGCTGATCAGCGCGTCTAAGTTCTCATTTGTAATCAGGAAGTTTCGGTAAGTAGCCTGCCCCAGCGGAGCAAATAAACTACGTGTAGTAACTACTTTTCTGAAATACGACATCGATTCGTTTAAGCTTGGAATTCCGTTTACTACCAGCAACTGGTATTCGTCGGTTTGTTTAAGCTGCAATGCCAAACTCCAGGCTCTGAATTCTTTTCGGTTGAAATCGGAGAAATCGCGAAGGATCTGACGCATCGACATTCCTTTGTCTTTTACGGCAATTACAAAATTCTGAAGCGTATCAATTTGGGTAGAGAACAAGCTGGCAGCACCGGTAGTTACCGACACAAAACGACCTTTTTCTTTTAAGGCGTTGTCTTCCGCTTCGGCACGCGCCATCAACTCTTCCGGAGAAATATCCAGGCCATCATCGCTAAAGTTCGAACGAATATACCGGCTGTAGTTTTTAACAAAAAACTTAAGGTAATCTGCCGTTGATTTTTCTTCTTTGATGGCGCGGTAATTGGCCGACGAAATCACAAAATTCATGTAATCCACATCGCGCAAGGTTTTAAATACTTCGGCACGGCGAATAATAGATCCGTGGTAAATCAGGGCATTTTCCTTGTTCGACATTACCCGTACCAAAACAAAGGCCAGGTTCTCGTCGAAATATTCGGTTTCAATATCGTAATCTACTTTTGTATAATGATCGATGTTGTAGTTTGCAATGTCAAACTTCAGGCGGTTAATATCGATTTTTGCCTCATCTTCGCGCGGATAGGCAATTACAAAATAGTGAAGCAAATCTTCTTCGTAACTAAACTTACCGCCAAACTCGTCGTCGGCCAAAAAGTTTTCAGGCAGCAATTCTTCGTTCTGAATTTCTTCGTTTATGTAGCCCATTGCCACCAGTTTCTCGTAATCGGCCAAAGTACTGTCCTGAATAAGCGTTAATATTTCATTTGCCAGTGGCGATGGTTCTTTTTTCGGATATTTTTGAAGGTATTCTTTCAACAGTGCTTCAAAATTATGGACATCGGTTAGTACCCCGTTGGCAATCATTTCCATAAAATCGATTTTTGGCACCATCAAACTATCCGGTTGCATTTGCTTCATGTTAGTGGTTAAGGTTAACACATTGCCATACCTGCCCGATTTATAGTTTCTGAAAGCCTCCTGGTACATGCGGTTCAGACTATCCAAACGCGCTTCCATTTCAATAAAGAAATTTGGATTTTGCAGGTATTGCGCAAATTTACTTTGCGGATAGAGCGAAATAATAAGGTTTCTGTAGTAATCCGATTTTTCTTTGTCGCCCAGCAATTCATACGAATCGTACAAATCAAAATAAGCCGACAACAGATACATATTTTCCGGATATCGTTTATTCAGATCTTCAAATTGTTCGTTCGAACGGGGATAATCTTCAAACTCCGATTTAAATATTTTACCTGCGTTGTACAAGGCGTCGCGTATTTTTTCGTGCGATGCAGCCATCAACGAATCGGTAAGTGGTAAATCCTGCGTATAAAACTCTTTTTTTAAGGGATCTTCTTCGCGCTGTTCTTCCGGTGGTAAATTTTCAGCCAGCTCGTCAAATTCATCCATCGAAACGGAGTTTTTGTTCGAACGCCTCCAGTCGTCTTCCAGCTGGCGCCT
Organism: uncultured Draconibacterium sp.; assembly: GCF_963675585.1. Lineage (NCBI taxonomy): Bacteria > Pseudomonadati > Bacteroidota > Bacteroidia > Marinilabiliales > Prolixibacteraceae > Draconibacterium > uncultured Draconibacterium sp. Next base: position 831,634 of record NZ_OY776411.1, on the reverse strand, counting down.
ACCCCATTGTTGCTGGAACGTAACTTTTCCGTAAGTAACAGTTTGCGGATTGTAGAAATACCAGCCGGCACCACCACTGCTTCCCATTCCCATTCGGTAACGGTTCGAGCGATAATAGCCCTGACCTGTGGCACTTTGTGTTGCCACATTTTCCATATTTCGTTGTCTTTCCTGCTCTTCTTTCATCATGTTGGCAATCAAATCTTCCCGTTCCTTTTCAGGCATTTGCGCAATTTTCTGCAAGCTGTCCTGATGTTCAACAATTAATAAGTTGTCAACCAAACTGGTAAGACTGCCGTAGCGGTCCGATACACTTTCGTAGTTCGGATAGGTATTATCAATAATAATCATGGCACTGTCGTAATACGATTGAGCGCCACGGTAATTTAAATCTTCGTAATATAAATCGGCCAGTGTTATTGCAGAAAGGGCACGTTGAAACTGATTTTTGAAACTGGAAGCCACCGATTGTTTGTAATTGTCCTCAGCCACACTGCGGTTGCCTTCGCGGAAATACACATTACCCAAAGCATAATAAATCTGATCGCGGAAATCGGTATTTTTTTTGTCGCGAAGCATTTTGTTCAGCTCCTTTTTCAGCTCTTCAATATTTCCTTCTCCCGAGAACACACCTGCCGAATTAATACGTGCATTAAAGGCCATTTTGTACCCCGGATTCATTCGAATAACTGCTTTAAATGCTTTCGATGCCTCTGCATTTTGTCCCAATTCCTGGTACAGCTGAGCCACAATGTATTGCAAACGTGCCTTGTCTTTTTTCCAAAAGGTTTTTTTAATGGCAATATCCAGCATCCGAATGGCATCGGCGTATTCTTTTTGTTTTACGTAATAATCAGCAGTTGCAACTGCCAAATCGCGTTCCAGTTTTTTAGGATAATCTTCGTAAGCCTGAATGGCCTGAATAACTTCGTTGGCTTCAATAAACCTTTCCATTGCGGTGAAGGCCTTGATCATCCAAAGCTGTGCTTCGTCGGCCGTTTCCTCATCGGGGTATTTCCGCACCACATACGAGAAATTATCAATGGCAGCAAAGTAGTTTTGCTGGTAGTAATAGGCTTTCCCCATTAAAAGGTAGCTGTCGTCAATCCAGTTGTTAAACTCTTCCTGACTGGCAAACTCCTGGTATTTTCGGGTACGTTTTTTCTTCCGTTTCGGCTTTTTGGTTATCGAATGAATTTCGACAAGTTTCGAGCATTTTACAACTGCATATTCCATGTCCGATTTTACCATACGAACGGTTGACGGGTCGCTTTCTTTGTAAATGGGCAACAAACGTGTAAAATCATCTTCAATCCGTTCATCAATGGTTAATACACCTTCTTTCACACTTTCGTTGGCGTTAAAATACACATTGTATTTCGACGTAACATTGTGAAATGTTCTTGACGCTCGTGTGTTTTTTTCAGTGGAACAACCGGCAAAAATCGAAACCAGTAAAATGAAAAATATGGTATGTAAAAGTACTCTCTTCAATCAGGTATTTTATTAGCTCAATGTTTAAACTCAATATTCAAAAGAATATTGTTTGTTTACAATGAATTTGTTCCTTTTATAAAAGCTGCAAAAATAAGAAAAAATGTACGTGGATTGAGATTAATTTTGGGGAAGGTTTTATTCTTGTTGTTTCAAACAGAAACAAAGGCCGGGGAATGTGATTTCTGAAAAAGCGAGAAACCTGTTCGAATGCGTCAGATTTCTCGCTTTGTTCGAAATGACAGAGTATTTATTTTCTGCTTATTTTTACTTTTTTGGTGGGAGCCATTTGAATATTCCGAAGATGCACGCGGTGTTTTACTGCCGTTGCTACTTCGGCAAACGAAACTCCGGTGGCTGTTTCGCTTTCGTTGGCAATAGGATTGCCGCTGTCGCCACCTTCGCGAATACTCTGAACAATTGGAATTTGACCCAACAAAGGCAAGCCCAGTTTGTCAGCCAGATTTTTACCTCCGTCTTTTCCAAAAATATAGTATTTATTTTCCGGAAGTTCGGCAGGTGTAAACCAGGCCATGTTTTCAACAATTCCCAAAACCGGAACATCAATCGATTTGCTTTGGAACATACTTGCTCCGCGCACCACATCGGCCAAAGCAACATGCTGAGGAGTAGTTACAATAACGGCTCCGGTTACCGGCACCGACTGAACCATGGTTAAATGAATGTCGCTGGTACCCGGAGGAAGATCGATGAGCAGGTAATCCAGTTCGCCCCAGTTGCCTTCCGAAATTAATTGCTTTAATGCATTCGATGCCATTGGCCCACGCCAGATGATGGCACTGTCGGTGTCAACAAAAAATCCAACCGACAAAAATTTAACCCCGTATTTTTCAAGGGGATTTATCATTTCGCGGTCGTTAATTTTTATTCCTGCCGGACGGTCGCCTTCTGCTCCAAACATTTTAGGAATGGATGGCCCGAAAATATCGGCGTCGAGCAAACCAACTTTAGCTCCGGAATTGGCCAGTGCCACTGCCAGGTTTACCGATACTGTAGATTTTCCCACACCACCTTTACCCGAAGCAATTGCAATAATGTTTTTTACATTCGGTAATACCGGGCGTTCCATGTCGTGAATGAATTTAACAGCAATGTTATCTTCAATTTCCACTTCGGCACCCACATATTTTTTTATTGCCTCTTCGCAAGCCAGAACCAATGGCTCAATGTTTGGATCGTTGCTTTTCTGAAACACCAGCGAAAAACTGATTCGTTGGCCGGCAATACGAATTTCCTGTGGCATTTCCAATCTAACCACATCCTCGTCACTTCCGGGATATTTAACGGTGCGCAAAGCATCGGTAACATCCTTCGGAACAATTAATTTTCTTTGACTTTCAGCCATATTCAATTGATTATTGTCTGTTTACTTCTAATTAATTTGTGTGCAAAAGTAATAATTGCATTTATAAAAACACTTGGAGGGGTGAATTGTTTTGACGAATTTTAATTAAACAAATGTTTATTACAGATCTCATTGGAGCTCGATCTCCGGATCCCAGAATTTTTCCTTAAAATCAACGATTTGATCCTTATTGAGTTTTAATCCTTCGGCTTCGAGTAATTCCTGCATTGCATTTGGATTATCGAAATGGTGTTTGCCGGTGAGTAAGCCGTTCCGGTTAACAACGCGGTGTGCCGGAACAAAGTCGTTGTGCGAGTGGCAGGCATTCATGGCCCAACCCACCATGCGCGATGCGCCGGGAGATCCAAGGTATTTTGCAATGGCTCCATACGAAGTTACCCGTCCCGGAGGAATGAGTTTTACTACTTCGTACACTTGTTTAAAAAAGTCGGACATTTTTTTGATTGTCAGATTACCGGATATTCAGATTATTGGATTTTTTGATTGCTGGATTATTATTCTAATATTCTACTATTCCAGCTTCTACAGATCTCTGGCTGATCGGCCAAAACTGCGGTACTCATCGCGTTCAATTTCAACAACGGGCTCAATGTATTCGCCATTGTGCGGAACAAAAGCCAGGTATTTGCTGGTAATTCCACGGTCGAGCCATTGTTTTTCGTAATAGGTTTTAATGCGTAACACATCGTTCAGGTGCTCCCACTCGTATAAATTATCGGTTTCGGCCAATACTTCAAATTGGTTTAGTTCCACCATGGTGCGTGTGTAGGTGTACTGAAAATTGCTGTCGCATTTCAGGTGAATGATTCCATCCGGATTGAGAAATTTTCGGTAGCGGTTTAAAAACCAGGTCGACGTTAATCGTTTACTGGCTTTTTTCATTTGCGGATCGGGGAAAGTCAACCAGATTTCCTGCACTTCATCTTTTGCAAAAAACTGTTCAATCAGTTCGATGTTGGTGCGCAAAAATCCCACATTTTTTAACTCTCTCTCCCTGGCTTGTTTGGCGCCTTTCCACAGCCGGGCACCTTTAATATCAACTCCAATGTAGTTGATGTGCGGATTCATGGCAGCCAGTTCAACGGTGTATTCTCCTTTGCCACAACCCAATTCAAGAACAATCGGATTTTCGTTTTTGAAAAAATCCTTTGCCCACTTTCCTCTTAAATAAAAGTTATTGTTTTCAATTAAATGATACGGAACCTGAACAACATGTTCGAAGTTCTTCATTTCGTCAAATTTTTTAAGCTTTCCCTTTCCCACCTTTATATGCTCTGATTTGAACCTGACCCGTCAAAACGGACAGCTAGAATAAAATATTAAAAGTTACTACTTCACGTTTTCCAAACGAATTCCAACATCGCTAATTCCTTCGAGAAGATTTTCGCGCATTCCCTGCTGAAGATAAATTTTATAATCGCCCGAACGCGGAAAGAAAACATTTCGCCGGTAAATAACTTCGCGTGTTTTTAAGCCGCCAAAACCTTCACCCAGCCATTTTCCTGCAGCGTCGGCCACAGCCAGCTCAAATGTATCGCGAATGGCAATTCCGCCGGGTTGTTCTATTTTTACAAATACCCAAAGATTTCGGTAGCTGTAATTAATATCGTTTCGGATGTTGATGTATAAATTATGACTTTGAATGGTATCGGTAACCGGAATGTCGAATACAAGCACCGAATCTTTATTCCATCCGTTTTTTGGAATGGCTTTGTACTCGTCGAAAACCCGATGTGTATCGCATGCCGAAAGTGCTGTAAAAAGTAAGCCCACCAGCATTAACTGAAAAACCGTTTTCATTTATCTTCTCCTTGGTTTACGATTTGTATTCTGACGGCGTCCGTCTTTTTCGTTTTTACCCTGTGCATTGTTTTGCACCTGACGAGTATCCTGGTTTTCTTTTTGCCCCTGTTTCACCACTTTTATTCTGCGTTGTCCCTGTGGTTTATTCTGATTCTCGCCCTGTGGTTGGTTTGGGTTACGGTTTGGATTTCTTCGGGTATTCCGGCTTTTTTTCCGCGTTTGTTTTTTCGGACGATCAAAACGATGCAGGTCGTCTTGTCCTACTACATTCTGGAAAGATTCAGCCTTTTTCGCAGCTGTTTCGTAGCTTTCGGTTACCAGCTTTTCAGGTTTTTTACCATTGCGGTTCATTCGCTGAACTTCTTTTACCCTTTCCACCGGAACCGACACCAAATTAGATGGTCCGTTGCCTTGTGGTGCATACCAGTATATGCCACCCAGAATATCGGCCTTAAAAAAATGATAGGTTAAATTTTCGGAATGTAAGGGTATATTGTTCGATGGAAAATCCCGTTGCGCATCAACATAGGTATCTACTTCAAAATTTAAACAACATTTTAGTTTACCACACTGTCCGGCCAGTTTTTGCGGATTTAGCGAAATTTCCTGGTAACGTGCTGCATTTGTTGATACCGAAACAAAATTATTCATCCAGGTAGAACAGCAAAGTTCGCGTCCGCAGGGGCCAATTCCGCCAATGCGGCCGGCTTCCTGACGTGCTCCAATCTGCTTCATTTCAATACGAATGCGGAAGGTTTCGGCCAGTACTTTTATCAGCTGGCGAAAATCAACACGGCCATCAGCAATGTAATAAAAAATGGCTTTTGTGCGGTCGCCCTGGTATTCCACGTCTCCAATTTTCATATCTAAACCGAGGTCGTTTACAATTTGCCTCGACTTGATCATGGTTTCGTGCTCCAGCGAAATGGCTTCTTTCCACTTATCAATATCAACCGATTTGGCTTTTCGGTACACTTTGCGGTATTCGCCGTTGTTTAAAGTTACTTTGTGGCGTTTCATTTGTTCAAACACCAGCTCGCCTTTCACCGAAACAATTCCAATATCGTGACCCGGACTGCCTTCAACGGCAATTAAATCGCCTACATTCAGGTTTAAATTGTTAACGTTTCGGTAGTAATCTTTGCGTGTATTTTTAAAACGAACTTCCACAATATCGTCGCCCGGTATTGCTGTTTTTATATCGTTTAGCCAATCGGTAACATGCAACTTGGCACAGCACCCCGATGCTGTTTTACATATTCCTCTATCTGTTGTATCCACTTCCTGCATAGTTTATCTAGCCATTTATCTTCGTTTCGTAAGATAAACATTTAGCACACAAAAGTAATGATTAATGCCAAAATGATAGTTAATGGATTGATTTTTAAATTGAATCTAAAAAAGAATGAATATTTCCTCGTGCTTTAAAGTTATTTTCGATGAAGCATGCTGAAAGAAGAACTCCATGTAATATTATTCATTAAGCAAAAAAACAAAACACGTACAATATCATAACGGATTTAAAGTTAGTGAACATAAAATACAACTACTGTTGTTGTAAATAAAACCCAAATAAATGAAATCCTTACCAATGCTGTTCAAACATACTGTTTTTACAAAAAGAACCATGCTTATTATTTATTTATGTAGCCTATATTTATTTTTTTGGGCTTTCATTTCTTGTACCGAAGAAGTTGATCTTGATTGGCCCATTGAAGAGCAAAAATATGTAATAGGCTGCCTCTTTTGTCCTGATAACAGAATTGAGTTTTATGCCTTTAAAACAACTCCTATTCTTGAAGATTCTATACTGGCTGTAAACAATCTGAATATAGTTTTATACGAAAATGATAGTGTAATTTGGTCTGGGAATAAATCTGATGCAGGAAGATACTCAATACCGATTAAGCCTAAGCCTGCTACAAAGTATGCAGTATTGGTTAGCAACAATCAAAGTATATCAATAAACGCCAGCGACACAACTCCATTGCCTGTTTATATTTTATCAGCAAACTATGTGTTCCCAGTGTACGAAGATTTATATGGTAGTAAGTTTGGCCAAATATCATTATCCTTTCGCGACAAGCCTGACATTAAAAACTACTACGAAATAATTATTTTGAACAGAGATAGCAGTATTCAAAACACCTTCAATGTAAAAAGTCCGGTTATTACTTTAGACAATGAAAACGACCCCGTTTCGCCGGGATCGCTTTTATTTACTGATGAACTGTTTGAAGGAAAAACGCTGACTGTGAATATTAATGTTTCGAGTTATGACGACCCGATTGTGGTACTAAAAAATGTTAGTAGAAATTATTATGAATACAGAAACAGTATAAACGCCCATTTATACAACCAAAATACGGAACGAGATGATGTGTACAATTTATTTAAAGGCGATCCCGTGGAACTCTATTCAAATGTAAACAATGCATTGGGAATTTTTGCTGGCTTTACACAGGATATAAAAACTTGTTCAAGAAAAGACTAAATGAATTTAATCCTTCCAAACAGAGAAAATAGTAAAAAGTGGAATAGCCTTTTTTATTTCATTTTGAGTTGCACTTTTTTTTTGGCAGAAAATATACATGCCCAACAAATTTGTGGGATTGTATTGGATGAAATTAGCCGGGAGCCATTAATTGGGGCTTCCGTTTATCTGCCATCCTTCCAAAGCGGTACTTCAACTGATAACAATGGATATTTCTGTATCCCCACATCGGGAAGCGAAAATATAATGGTTCAGGTTTCCTACATTGGGTATAAAAAATACCAGATTATTGTTCCCCCTCGGGCAAGCGATTCTTTATTGGTTATTTTGCTTACACCCGGTATTGCCATCGATGAAATTACTGTAGTTGAAAGCTCGCAGAGAAACAGGCCCGGAGGAGCTGTTGATGTTCCTATTCAACTTATAAAAAAACTACCAAACATACTTGGTGAACCCGATTTATTAAAGAGCTTTCAGTTAATGCCCGGAGTAAAAATGGGAGACGAAGGTTCTTCTGTTTTTTATGTACGTGGTGGCACTCCCGACCAAAACCTTACCTTACTGGACAATGTGCCACTCTACTATGTGAATCATATTGGTGGCTTCTTATCAGTATTCGACATAAGTACCATAAAAAAAGCTACTTTTTACAAAGGCTACTTTCCCCCCCGCTATGGTGGACGGCTTTCCTCGGTGTTAGATATCAGGTTAAAAGACGGGAATATTAAACAGACAAAAAAAGAATTCACATTTGGTACTTTGGCTTCAAAATATTTTGTTGAAGGACCAATTATCGAGGATAAACTTTCAGGTATGATATCTGTCCGTCGTTGTAATATCGATCTGTTTCTCCGGCCACTTACAGCAATGTCGTCAAACGGCAAAGAAGTTAGTAGCTATACATTTTACGATATTACATCGAAACTCACCTACTCGAAAAATCCGGAGAACAAATACAGTCTCATGATTTATTCCGGAATGGATAAACTATTTTTTAAAGAAAAAGACAACATCAGTTATTACAATTCGTTACGAAACAAATGGGGAAATCTGGCAGGTGCAATTAAATGGATTCATTTTTCGTCGGGGAATTGGGTAAGCACTTCGGGAATAAAATTTAGCAAATTTTATAGAATATATGCGGGCAAAGAAGTTATTCATGCTGATAATGCAAGCTATACTTCAAAAGGATCATTTTGTTCGAAAATTGGTGATTTAATATTTTATTCCGAAGGAAGCAAGTCATTTGGCAACTTCGATTTTAGAACAGGCATTGAATCGACTATTCATAAATTTACTCCCTCGGCGATTCAGTCAAACGAACAAAACAGTGTGCAGATAAGTGATACACTGTATTCGAACCAGTTAAACACATTAGAACTAAAGGCCTATGCCGAAGGGGAATGGAAAATAAACGATCGTTTAAATATCTCATCAGGGTTTTTTACCATTTACTGGAAAGGAACAGACAATATCAGTTTCGACCCAAGAATTGCTCTAAATTATTCCTTACCACGCAACTCAACGCTTAAAGCTTCCTATTCCATAAACCACCAGTTTATTCATCTTCTATCCAATAACTCCGGCGGATTTCCGGTTGATTTATGGATTCCTTCATCAAGTAATATTCCACCTGAAAGATCGGAACAAATTACTTTAGGCTATGCAAAAAAGATAAAAGTAGTTCGGCTTTCGGCTGAAGCCTACTACAAAAAAATGACCAATCTCATTTATTACAAACCCGGTCTTAATGTTTTTAACACTCTAAAATGGGAAGATGCAATTGAACAACAAGGGCAAGGTTATTCGAAAGGAATTGAATTGCTTGCTGAAAAAACAAGCGGAAAACATACAGGCTGGATTGGCTATACCTTATCGAAAGATACAAGAGTGTTTGAAATATTGAATTCAGGAAACACATTTCCGTTTAAATATGGAAGATTACACGAAATAAACCTGGTTTATTCTGCCGAATTATCTGAAGACATATCCTTTTCAGCAAACTGGGTATTTGCATCGGGTAACCATATCACTTTAGCCACGCAGTCATTCCCCGTCATTGATTTTAATCCGTACAACGAAAATTATTTTGGAACAACATTTCGCGAAGGACATTATTATGGTGGAGTAAATAATTTTAAGACGGCAAGTTACCATCGACTCGATATTGGATTTAATTTCAAAAAACAACTGGAAAAAAGTGAGCGAAATATTTATCTTGGTTTTTACAATTTATACAACCGAAAGAATCCATATTACTACTACTTTAAAACAAAAAACGGGAATAGAAATCTTTTTCAATATTCCATTTTTCCGATAATTCCATCTGTTTCGTTTACGTATAATTGGTGATCAATGAGGATATAAATTAAGGATATGCGCTTTATGCGCCGGGCAATTACTGTCAAAAGCAATGTTAGATAAGAACAAGCCCAAACGAAAGTTTAAACTTTCTGTTTATATTTTGTACAAATAACACCCCCCCCATTTTTTAACATATTATTTGCACCTGTTTATTTTAATAAACCTATATTTGCTCGCAGAAAATCGCTTGAACCCCAGTTCATCGGCACAGTTTTCAAAAAAAAAGAGGGACAGTATATTAAAAGGGATGTTCAAAACACAGAGGTGTTTTAAGTGGACAAAATAGTGTTTGTAAAAGCATGAGAATCAAATAATATGCATTTGAATTGCTGCTACAATGAAACAATACAAAATAAAAACAAGGGCAAAAAGTAACCCAGCCCTTTAAAAGAACCGGGTTACAACTGATGTTTATTAACCGGAGGGGGAGTTACAGCTCCCTGCTCCACAAAACTTTACAAAAATGGTAAAAAGAATTACATTTACGATGATGGCACTGTTATTTATTGTATTAAACAGTTGTCAAAAAGACGATTCTGCGACAATTGAAGTTGAAGACATTTCTGCTTTTAAAGATGAGTACGGACAATTTAGAAAAGAAATTGTTGTTTATGATGAAACAAAACAAAATTCCCTATTCTTTCTTATCCATGCAAACTACTCAGGTGATATTGAAAATTATTTGGAAACTCATAAGTTGACACTCATATGTGAGACGGATGAGAATATCAACAATTGGGAGAATAAAGCGACTCGAAATATTACAACTAAAAGTGCTAAACAACAACTCCCAATACCGCAGGAAATTATTGACCATAAGGTCAACATCGAACTAATCACAGAAAAATATTCATTCCAATATTAATACTTTCTATTTAGATGTAGAAAAACTTGATAACAACCTAAAAAGTGGGGATAGCTTTCAGTTTGGAGAATTTGCAGCATACAAAACAACGGGAGACTTCATTGGAGTTGTGCACAAAGGATACTGGGATGATAATTCAGGAGATGAATATGATATATATGTATACCTTGAAAAAACAAATTCTTGGTTAGCAGGTTGGGATATCTTGTGGCAAGATCTGCGTGATGGAGAAGCAGGAAGCAATCACTATGCATGTTGTTTAAATTATACTACTACAGGAAATCCATATTACAAAATTGGTGCTGGGGTATACCTTGATAATAGAACTAACGCAGCAAACTATATTGTTGCATACAATAAAGATGATTATAGAGGTCGTACATGCACTATTGGATCTTATGATAAAGCGAACTGTCACGTTGGAACGGCACCAACTGGAACAACTGCTTTTATGTACCCTGATGCTCAAGGTGCATTTTATTATACTCCGATAAACGGTAACCAATGTCCATATCCAGGTAGCTCATTTGATGGTGCCCATTGTTATGTAATAGATATTCCGTCAACATGTGAAGGATTTATTTATAACAACAAATGGTTTGTGAAAACAGATAAACTATTGTAGTTATAAACACTAAGGATTGTGCAAAATGAGATAGAAAATCACTATCAAACTTTGCACAACCTTTAAATTAATACTAAAATGAAGTTTTTATTGGCAGAATTGGTATTGATCATTTTGCTTCTTAGCTGTAAGCAAAATATGTATCAACATGAGATTGCAAGTTTAAATGGAAGTATGATTTTGTACAGTGATGTAGATTCTATTGCATCTTCCAAGATATATAATACTAGGAAAGAAGTACTAAAAACAATTATTCGTACAAAAATACTGGAACAGGAGTCTTTGAAACGTAATTTGACTCAAGAACAGCTAGTTCAATTGGAAATTAGAAATAAAGCACAAAAAGTTTCGTTATCAGATTATGATAACTACCTTCTTTCACATAATCTGCACAAAGATAGTGTCAACAAAACAAATGTTATGAGCTATCTAGGGGCACAAAAGATAAAAGAAAGGCAAAACGTATATGCTGATTCATTAATTGATCAAAGTGATTTAAAAATATTTTTAAAATCACAATACCCTAATCATGTAAAAATCGATGAAATAAAGTATATTAATATGTCTCCTCCCAATGCCAATATTGTATACCTAATATCCGATTATGATTGCCCAAATTGCAGAATACTCGAACCGAAAGTAGAAGAACTTATAAAAGCATATTCAAATGATGTTAATTTTCGTTTTGTTTTTTTCAGTGACTATATTTCAAACAAAGCACTCGCAGTAAATGCACTATCAAAACAGATGAACATAAACGAATTTCATTCTTTCTTATTTCAAGTCAGTCCTAACGTTCCAGATGAAACTCTATTCGAATTTATAGAGAATATAGATGCAGATTTATTCCAATTTAAAGAAGATATGAAATCCAGTATTACCCTAAAGGAATTATTGAAAACAAAACAATACCTTTTAAGGAATAAGATATTTTCTACTCCAACCTTTGTAATAAACGATTTGATTTTAGATGATGAATTTGCCATTTACCAATTAGAAGATATTTTAAGAAATGAAATGTATTAAACCCCCATCTTTAATAAAACTGGCAATTCTATATTGGTGTGTTGGTGTATTCTATTCGTGTAATACTAAACTTGAAATTGAACTGCCCGACCCTGAACCTAAACTGGTATTAAATGCATTAATTACACCGTTTACTCCACCTTACAGCAGCAACTTCAGAGTTCAACTATTTCCAAATTATCCGATTTTAGACACAACAAAATCAACACAAATTACAGATGCTTTGGTTTTATGGTTTCAGAATGGAATTCTAATTGACACATTAACCTTTAATACAGACCACAAAGGTTATACTCTTCCATTCTTTTATTTTCCTGAAGTTGGACAAGATTATTCAATTCAAGTTTCAAAAGAAGGTTTTCTGCCCATCAAAGCTTCCAATTCAATTCCCAATAAAGTTGAAATTGACACCGTAATAACCAGCCCGCTTGCTGGTTTAAACAATGAGATGTCAGCTTATTCCTCAATTGCTATATCTTTTATTGATCCAAAAGATGAGGAAAATTATTATGAAATCATTGTTTCAAGAATAGGAGAAGCTAACGAAGGAGCATATAAATTATGGACATCGGAACAAATTATTACAGAGGAGCCATACTACCCCTCTGACCTATCTCTTGACAAAGAAAATCCCAGGCGTTTATTATTCTGCGACGCCAAAATTAATGGAAGTAAAAAGACTATAGTAGTGTATTACGAACCTCCGCAATCGGAAGATCCATATAAAAGATGGATATCAAGGCACATAATTGATATCTATCTTCGCTCGGTTACCCAAGAATATTATAAACACTTCACTTCTGTACTCCTGCACCAAAATAGTCGCGAAGGAGATTTATTCTACGGAATTGGAGAACCCGTGAATGCTTACACGAACGTTGAAAATGGATATGGAATACTAGCCGGTTATCACAATGTCGTAAGAACAGAATTAATTGACACAGCAACAGTTTACATTAAATGAAAAATTACCTGCTACCACTACTCTTTATGATTCCGGCACTGTTGTTTGCGCAAGAGAAAATTACTTTTAGGGGATACATCCTTGATGAAATTACCCTGGAGCCCTTACTGGGAGCTACTATTATTAGTGCAAATGGAAATTTTGGAACAACTACGAATGAATATGGTTTTTACAGTATTACAATACCAAAACAAAATTCTACTTACATGATCATATCCTTTGTTGGATATCAAACAAAGGAAATAACATTTAGTGCAAAAAAATCTGTTACAATTCATCTTCATCCGGGTGTGGATCTAGGAGAAGTGAAAATCCTAAAGAATCAATATCGAAACGAAATCAGAGAAAACCAAACTGGAGTAGTTAAATTACAGACCAAACAGATTGAAAGTTTGCCCAATTTCTTTGGAGAAACAGATATTATAAAGATTCTGCAATTAACCCCAGGAGTACAATCAGGAGGAGAAGGTCAGTCTAATCTATACGTAAGGGGAGGTAGCCCTGACCAGAACCTAATACTATTAGATGGTATTCCGTTGTATTATGTTGCGCATTTCGGTGGTTTTATATCAATATTTAATACTGATGCATTAAGCGATACAAAACTAATCAAAGGAGGTTTTCCTGCCCGATATGGAAGCCGACTATCATCAGTTCTTGACATAAAAATGAAAAATGGGAATAAGAAAGAATTTTCAGGTCAAGGTGCTATTGGGTTACTATCTTCAAAGCTTCTACTTGAAGGCCCAATAAGAAAAGAAAAAGCTTCTTTTTTGGTTTCGATTAGAAAGAATATGCTCCCTGTTTTTAAGATTTTTGGTGCCGACCTCGATTATGGATTTTATGATTTAAATGCTAAAATAGATTATTCTTTCTCAGCCAAAGACAAATTATCTTTCAGTACTTATTTAGGTAATGATAAAGTTGGAGTAAAGAATAAAATATACTACGATGATTATAAACAAAAAGATAAACGAGAAACCAACTGGGGAAATACTGTTTTATCATTAAAATGGAACCATATTTTCTCTGAAAACATATTCTGTCGTAATGTCTTGGGCATCTCTAACTACAAGAACAATAATAATTTTAATTATAGCTCGACAGCAGACTCAATGTCAACTGTCATCGAAAGTAAAGTTGAATCTAAAATTAAGGACATTAGTATTGCGTCGGATTTTAATTGGGTAATTAATCCTTCCTGGAATATTCGGTTCGGTTCTTCTGTTATCTTTCATACTTTTATTCCCAATACCGAAAAATATTTCGTTTTGATAAATAATAATGATGAAGGTAACTCTTTTTACAACTCAGAAGAGAATGCCATTGAAACCGCATTTTATATCGAAAATGATATTAAAACAAAACATTTTGGAGCAAATTTAGGTGGTCGGTTTTCAACCTATCAAATTAATAATCAAAATTATCTTTCGTTCGAGCCCCGACTACTTTTTAATCTAATTATTACAAATAATCTTTCATTAAAATATTCCTATTCAGAAATGAATCAGTATGTTCATTTGTTATCCTACTCGGGCGTAGGCATGCCAACCGATTATTGGATGCCTTCCACCGAAAACGTGAAACCTCAAAATTCAATTCAACATTCTTTGGGTTTAAATAAATCTTTTAAGAATGAACAATATCAGGTAAGCATTGAAGGATACCATAAGGAGATGAACAATCTTGTTGCATTTAGACCAGGAGAGTCATTAATTGGTCATTTGGATGAATGGACAAAAACAATTGAAACAGATGGTGATGGGATATCGAAAGGTGTAGAATTATTTATTCAGAAGTTAACCGGAAAAACAACGGGTTGGATTGGAGGAACTGTTTCAAACGCAAATAGAAAATTCACAGAATTGAATAATGGAGAAACGTTTTCATTCAAATACGACCGCCTGCTGGACATTAGTATTGCAGTAATACATAAACTAAATGAGCATATTACAATTTCAGGTAACTGGAGTTACGGTTCGGGCTATCCTACCACTTTACCTACCGAAAGATATGATACTGGAACTGGCGAAGTTTATGCCTACAATAAAATAAATTCATTTAAAATGCGCGATTTCCACAGGTTAGATTTAGCAGTTAATTACAGCTACAAAACGTCTTGGGGAGAAAGCTCATGGACTTTCAGTGTTTTTAATGTTTATAATCGAAAAAATCCTTACTACTACTATTTCGAAAGAGAAACAATAAATACAGTGAGTAGTTCCGGAGTAACCGGAACTGCAGGGAACACATATCTCTACCAGAAAAGCTTATTCCCATTCTTCCCTTCATTCGCATACAGTTTCAAATTTTAAACTAAAAAATCATGAAAAAAACTCTAACCATAGCAGTTCTCCTTTTTCTTGGAAAACTTACCGTGGCACAATTTTATGTGGACGCCGAAGCAACAACAGTAATCCCAGTTGGCAATTTTAATTCGCAAGTAAATTATGGAATAGGACCAAAATTTAATTTGGGATATTCATTAAATAGAAATATGGATGTTTCAGTAGGATATTGATATTCCGGTGATGTTGACCCCTCATTCCGGTGATATTGACCCCCTGTTATTTTAGGTTTCGGAATGACCGATATATGACAAAATTACATTTTTCTTCTTAAACTTTCTCCTTTCAATTCAATCCGGTATGACGTATGTACCAAACGGTCTAAAATTGCATCGGCAATTGTTGCTTCGCCAATCACGTCAAACCAGCTTGCTACAGGCAGTTGGCTTACAATTATTGTTGCTGACCTGGCATGCCTGTCTTCAATAATTTCCATTAAATCAAGTTGATGTTGTTTTTCCAGGTGCGTTAGCCCAAAATCATCAAGTATCAGCAAATTAGTTTTTGATATTTTCTGCAAAAGCTGGTGTATTGTTCCTTCCAGGCGTGCCATTTTAGTGCGTTGTAAAAGTTTCTGGACATTAAAATACATTACTTTATATCCTTGTGCACAGGCGTGGTGCCCCAGTGCCGAACTGACAAAACTTTTACCGCACCCGGTGGCACCGGTTATTAGAACTGATTCGCCTTTTGCAATATAACTTCCTGTTGCAAGGGTCGATACCAGGCCTTTATCAAGCCCCCTTGAGGCGTCATAATTCAATTCTTCGACAGAAGCCTGGTAGCGGAACATTGCCGCTTTCCGGAGCCTGTCGAAGCGACGGTTTTCCCGGTCCTGTATCTCTGCCTGCAGCAGTATTTCAAGGCCTTCGGGTAATGTTAGTTCACTCATGCGTTTTGTTTCGGTCAACGCTTTCCAGCTGCTTTTAATTCCATGTAAGCGCAGCTCTGCTAATTGGTTCTCAATGTTGTTCATTTACTAAAATTTTAAATGGTAATTGATTGTTGTAATATTCTTTGCCCCTTATGTTGTTGTGTTCCGGCAGGGCTTTGCCGGGTTTTTCTTCTTCGGTTTCTGTCATTTTATTTTTTATGATGTTTTGTACAAACCTATAGCTGTAGTTTTGGTGTTCGATGGCTATCTGGCAGGCTTTGTCAAAGGTTTCCGCGGGAGTGTTGCGCCAGAGGCTAAACAAGCCGTCGCACCCACGGTACAGGTGTTCCGGGTATCGGTTTTGTGTAAACATCAACTCAACCAGGCGGGCCAGGGCCCCGGAGAGTTTAGATGCCTTGTTCCGGTAGTATTCAGGGCTCCGGTTCAGGTAATGCTGATGGGTGGAGCACAGGTGGTTTTTGTCGGTAGTATAACCACCTTTTACAAAGCTCCGTTTATGGACGGCAACCATGTCGTTACCGGAAAAAATGCGGACAACAGACCTTGTGTAAACGACTTTAAGTTTTTTGCCGATATGCTGGTATGGGGCACTGTAATAATGCTTGTCCTGTCCCAGGTAAATATGGTTATTCTGTGCCAGTTTGTATTCTTTGTAGTACTTTATTTCAAAGGCCGTTTCGGGCAGGGGTTGCAGCAGGTGTTTTTCATTTGACAGGAAGTGTTCCTGTCGGCAGTAATCCCGTTTCTGCATGCGGGTTTGGTTATGCTTTGCCGTATGTTCTGTTATGGCAGCATTCAGGTCTCCGAGCGAAAAAAATTGCTGGTTGCGTATTCGTGCGTAAACCCGGTTGTAAATTAGTTTCACCTGGTTCTCGACCAAAGCCTTGTCCTGCGGTTTTCGCGCACGGGCAGGGACTACTGCCATATTATAGTGGTTGGCAAAATCTTCCAGTGCCCGGTTTATTGTGGGCTCGTACCGGTTGGCTTTTGTTACAGCGGCTTTTAGGTTGTCCGGCACCAAAGCTTTGGGTGCCCCGCCCAGGCTTTCTAAACATAGCGTAAGGGCATGTATAAAATCATCGGTCGACTGGCTTGGGACAGCCACGCAAAAGCCATAGTCGGAGTACGGCAAGCAGGCTACAAAAACCTGGCATTCGATTATTTCCCCGGTTTCGCGGTCGATGTACGATAGCTTTTTGCCCGCAAAGTCAACAAACAGTTTTTCCCCCGGCTCGTGTTTTAACACCAACGATGGCCTTTTGGTCAGCAGGTGCTGTGATAAATGGAAACTAAACTGGCTTAAACTATAACCGGCTGGATAGGACATCCGGTATTCTTCCCACAATAACTTACGGGTAACACCTTCTCGTTTCAGCTCTTTGGTGTAGTAGTCAAGGTTATCTGTGAGGATGTCAAACCGGTCGTCCTTATAAGCCGGGTTGCCAGGATGAAAGACTTTTTCCAAATCATGGTCTTCCATTTTCAGCAAGGTATCAAGGCTTAGTTTTGAACTTCGGTATTTTTCAAGATAACTTTTTACGGTGTTTTTGCTGATGCTTAAATTCTTCGCAATAGGCTTTATTTTATAGCCTTGCTTGTACAGTTGTAATATTTGTTTTACCTGACTCATTCTTTTAGGTTTTCCGGCCATATCTATTTTTTAGCAGTTAAAACCACCAATTAACCAAAACCTAAAATCTGAGGGGTCAGCATGCTCCGTTTTTCTGCCCGGAAACTGTCCCAAGGGGTCAACATGCTCCGGTTCTGTTGGCAAAAAGCCGAGGCAGGGGGTCAGTATGCTCCGGTTTTTTGCAAATCAGGGCAAAATTTAACCTCTTTCTTCCCGGAAAGGGGTCAGCATCCGCCGGAATGTCATGAAAAAATACGCCTATTTTTCCTGCCTTGGAAGGGGGTCAGCTTGTTCCGGAATATCTAGGATACGAATTTTTGTTTTTCGAAACCATG
The DNA here is from genome assembly GCF_963675585.1 of uncultured Draconibacterium sp. Classification (NCBI taxonomy): domain Bacteria; kingdom Pseudomonadati; phylum Bacteroidota; class Bacteroidia; order Marinilabiliales; family Prolixibacteraceae; genus Draconibacterium; species uncultured Draconibacterium sp. The sequence continues at coordinate 813,404 of NZ_OY776411.1, read as the reverse complement.
CAATTCAATTTTAAGATCATGTCTGAAACGGCGGCATTCAAGCATAAATTTGGTGCTGGTAATTTTAATCCTTATCTGGGAGTTAAAGCCGGAATATATCACTCGAAAACGGAAATACCTTCTTTTTTTAAAGAACAATATACGGGAACAACTTCCAAAAAAGAAAATGCATTTGGATTTGCTCCCATAGCTGGGATATTATACAATCCAAAGTGGTCTGAAAATCTAAAATTTGATATTTCTGGCTCTTATTCCATTGTCGACTTTAAAAACAAATCAGAGTTTTTAAGTTTGAATATTGGAGTACTTTATCGCTTGTGATAATTGACAAAAAGACCCCCCCATTTTTTAACATATTATTTGCACCTGTTTATTTTAATAAACCTATATTTGCTCGCAGAAAATCGCTTGAACCCCAGTTCATCGGCACAGTTTTCAAAAAAAAGAGGGACAGTATATTAAAAGGGATGTTCAAAACACAGAGGTGTTTTAAGTGGACAAAATAGTATTTGTAAAAGCATGAGAATCAAATAATATGCATTTGAATTGCTACTATATTGAAACAAGACAATATAAAAACAAGGGCAAAAAGTAACCCAGCCCTTTAAAAGAACCGGGTTACAACTGATGTTTATTAACCGGAGGGGGAGTTAGCGCTCCCTGCTCCACAAAACTTTACAAAGAAATGAAATAATTAGTATGGTTTGCTATGGCAGTAGTAGTATTAAGCATTTTTAATGCTTGCCAAAAAAGTGATGAACTAATCGATCAAAGTATCGATGTACAACAGCAAGAAGCTGTTAAACCGGATGTGTATTCGGAGAATGGGTATCTGGTGTTTAAAGAAATTGAAGCAGTGGACAGCGTAGTAAACATCCTATTGCGAATGACAACCGAGGAAAAAGAAAACTGGGAACGTGATTTGGGCATTAAATCAGCCAGAGCAGAATTTGAACGCTTGAATCAGATTTACGACAATCTTGACACGAAAGAAGAAATACTTGATTTTAAGTCTAGGTACCAAAACAAGTTGACTTTTAAGGGATCAGAACCAGAGGATTGGTCAATCGATTATGCATTTAATACCGTGTATTTTGTGCCTGTTCTAAATGAAGATGGTGTCTTTAAAATTGGTGAAAGTTTGATCAAATACACTAAAAATGACCACATTATTATTTTGGATGGTGACCAGGAAAAGCTAAAAAACCTAAATAAGTTTAGCAATAACGAAATGGTTGTATATGCTCCAAGGCTGAAGAGTTCAGATGAAAATAGAATATATTTGGATGATTTTCCCGATGATAATTTAGATAAAGACTATGGAGTTGTTGATATCTGGTCATACAATGATAGCAGAACTCGTCGCCTTCGAAATGAACTTATTTGGGACAACTATTATTACAGCGAAGGCTCAAATATTAATTCGGGCTGGAAGCTACTGTTTCATCAAAAAGGAGAAAAGAAAGGTACATTTGGATGGAAAAGATACAAAACAGTTTATGGGGTAAGAAACATCTATGTAAAAGTTGGTAGTTTTCCTTCGCAAAATCTCTATTACAACGTTGCAGATTACACACCAGAGGTTTACTACTCCACAAGAGAATGTGCAGCCGACCACCTAATTGGCGCTACAACACTATGGAGCTATCGTCCCCCAGTTGATTTCTCATCAGAAACATATTCTCAGGGATTAGGAGTGTGGTATACTGTTGATCACTACTAAAATAAAAGGAGCATTGGAGTTCTCTCCAATGCTCCTCAATCAACCAATATTCAAGTAATTTATATGACCGGAAAAATAAGTTTTATATTTTTTCTTTTTATCATTTTATTCGCTTCGTGCGAAAAAGAAGTAACGCTCGATTTCGACCATGAATCGAAACTTACCTTTAATTGTATCCTAAATCCGGATTCTATCATACATGCTTCACTTACACAATCGCAGGAAATAGGTGGGCCGGGTGACTTTAACGCAATTAAAGATGCAGAAATTAAACTCAGTGAGGATGACTCAATAATTGGACTACTGACTGATACAGGCAACGGAAAGTATAGCATACAATATAAACCCAAGCCAGGAAAAACATACAAGGTTGACATCTATAAAAAGAATTTCCCGAGAGCCAAGGCAACTACTACCGTTCCGGAAGGAGTTAAAATTGAATTTATTCAAAAAACACCTCAACCTGACGAGTACAAAAGACATTTAGTTGAAGTAAAGATAAACGACAGGGAGGGAAAAAATTATTACTGGTACTATTCTTACACCTGGCGGATAAATTATCAAGATAAACTTACCAGTGGTTATTATAATATTTACTGCCCTTATTTTGATGACTTTAACAAAAAAATAGAACCTGAAATGAAATACGGGTATTATTACGACTATATGATTCGCATAAAAGACAGTGAAAATGATGGAAATATACTCTCCTGGAACACCTATGCGCTAAAAAATGATGAATCTGATTATTATAGAGTTGTATTGGAGGTGGATAAGCACTATGATAAATACCTGAAAACTTCTGTGCAAATGCGAATGCAAGAGAATCAAACGATTGCTTTAAACGAACCGGTTTCGATATACACTAACATTGAAAATGGGTATGGAATATTTGGGGCAAACCTGGTTACACAAAAAATGTATTAACATAATGTTCAAATTTCTTTTACTCATAACTATACTTATTCCCGGTTTTTTATTTGCTCAAGAAAAAATCACATTGTCGGGTTACATCACCGACGATAAATCGGGAGAAGCACTGATTGGTGCCACACTATACGATTCGATCAATAAAAATGGAACGACAACAAATACATACGGATTCTACAGTTTAACCATCAGTTCAGGTGCGTATAATTTTCAAATTAAATATGTTGGTTACAGCGACAAAACAATTTTCTTAAATCTAAAAACGGACTCTGTTTTAAATATTGCATTAAATACTAATCTCGTTATAAAAGATATAGTTGTAAAAGCAAAAAGAAGAACAGATGCCAACACTTCGTTGTCGGAACTTAGCCGGCAAAAAATCGATTTGTCACAGCTAAATCGTATGCCTGTAATTGTAGGAGAACCCGATCTTTTAAAATCTTTACAATATATGCCCGGCGTAAAAGCAGGACGCGAAGGATCTTCAGGATTTAATGTGCGCGGAGGCAGCAACGACCAAAACTTAATATTGTTGGATGGTGTTCCGGTTTATAATGTGAGTCATTTAATGGGTTTCTTTTCGGTATTTAACAACGATGCCATAAAAAATGCCGATTTGTACAAAGGAGGAATACCGGCCAGGTATGGAGGGAGGTTGTCCTCTGTGTTGGATGTAAGCATGAAAGAAGGAAATCTTTTTGATGAGGGGGGTGTTTTTTCCATAAGTCCGATTTCAGCAAGGATCTCATACGAATCGCCAATAAAGACAGGGAAAGGAGCTTACATTGTTTCCTACCGGCGTTCGTTTATTGACCTTCCGATGCGCTTAATACAAAAATTGGCTGGAGATGATGGAAAAGATGCCTATTTCTTTCATGATTTTAATGGAAAAGCAAACTGGAAATTTAATGATGACAGTAGGTTGTACCTTAGCACATATTTTGGAAAGGATAAGTTAATTTATACGTACAAAGACAATACACATAAATCGCAGGGAAACTATAACTGGAGCAATCTTACATCGGTAATACGATGGAATAAAGTTGTTTCCAATCAACTGTTTGCAAATTTATCGGCTTACTACAGTCACTTTTACAACAATGTACTTTCCTCCAATATAGGAGATGAAAACAGTTCGGAATTCTCAACGAAGTCAAAACTAAAAGATTTTAGTATAAAAGCTGACTTCGATTACTATCCGGGATCAAATCACCAGATTAAATTTGGAGCCAACCTTTCAAATTTGAGCTTTGCACCCAACATTCAATATTCGCAATATGGTAATACCAACCTTGCAGCAGAACCGGTCAAAGAAACTCAATCGAACCAAATGGATTTGTATTTTGAAAACGCTCTTACATCTGGAAAATTTGACCTAAACCTGGGAGCACGTCTCTCTGCATATAAGGTTACTTCCCACAATTATCTCAACTTTCAACCCCGCGCTTCTGTAAAATACCATTTCAAAAATAAGTTATCAATTAGTACCAGCTATACGCAAATGGTACAATACCTGCATTTATTAAGCAATTCGTCGATGGGAATGCCTACCGACATTTGGGTGGCTTCAACCGAAAAAACAAAACCTCAAACTAGTCGGCAAATCGCTCTGGGACTTTCATCAAAACAATTAAAAAACTACCGCTTTGAGGTTGAAACGTATTATAAATGGATGAGTAATGTTATTCGATTCGACGAAGGAACATCCTTTTTGAATACCAATAGTTACGACTGGGAAGACGGTGTTATTTCGGGAGTTGGCAAAGCTTATGGAGTTGAATTTATGGCAGAAAGGAAAACAGGAAAAGTAACAGGCATGGCATCCTATACGTTAGCATGGTCTGAACGAAAATACGATGAAATCAACAATGGGCAATGGTTTCCATTTCAATATGATAGAAGGCACGACATTTCTTTGCTCGCAGAATACCATTTCCCGGGAAAGTATTTGCGCAAAAAATCTATTTCTGTCGGATTTACCTTACAAAGTGGAAACAATATAAGTATTCCGGATACCGAAATACAGGGAGTTATTCCATTTGGTTTGGAAAAACCTGATAGTTACTGGGATACTCGCACAACGTTTGAAAATCCAAACAATTTTAAAATGCCAACCTTTCATCACTTGGATATTGCATACAATATTAAGCAACAAAAAACAGCCTCGCGCAGTATTTCGTGGAACTTTTCTGTATACAATGTTTACAATCGTCTTAATCCCTGGTATTATTACAAAGATGATGGAAAAGTAAAACAATTCGCTCTTTTCCCGTTTATCCCTTCGGTAGGTTTTACATATCGGTGGTAATATATTAATTAATTACATCGTTAAATGAGACAAGTTTAAAATAGTATTTTATAGTAACCGAGAGTGCAAATGAAACAGCTTGTGCTCCCCAAAAACAATTATTACATGAAAACAACAACAATTACACTTTTACTTGTTTTAGCAAGTTTATTCAGTTTTTCACAAACAAAATTCTCAACAGGCATTTATGCCGAGGGAGGATACTTTTTCCCAAAAAAAACGTATTCAGGTGATAGTTTTAACAATAATGCTGCCTTTGGTGGGGGTGGTTTTATACAATATAACATTACCGCAAAATTTGCTGCTACTTTACAGGCCGGTTATCGCTATAAATCGAACGAAAACACATCATGGATTTATACGCCAATAGACGGATATGATTATGGGTATGGTTCAGAGACAGAAACCCATACTTACAAACAACACTACTTAATCCTTCCTTTAAAACTGAGCTACCTGCTTACTAAAAAACTTTCGGTTGAAGCTGGCATTGAATCCGCCTGGATTTTAAACTATGGTAAAGTTACAGGCGACCAGTTATCGGAAGATGTAAATGCACCTTATCATAACTTTGTAAACGAAAAACAAGAGTTTGACTGGATTGTCGGGCTGGGGTATAAGCTTAGTCCAAAACTGCAGGCTTCATTAAATTACACACAGGGTTTTACAGAACAGGGGATGGGTGCAATAAAAAATATAGGTGACAGCTACGGTCAGATATACAAAAACCGAATGCTAATGTTTTATCTTTCGTATTCGATATTTGGGTCCAAATAACCCCCCCCCCCCCCCCCCGTTTTTTAACATATTATTTGCACCTGTTTTCTTAAAATTAATTTACATTTGCTCGCAGAAAATCGCTTTAACCCCAGTTCATCGGCACAGTTTTCAAAAAAAAGAGGGACAGTATATTAAAAGGGATGTTCAAAACACAGAGGTGTTTTAAGTGTGCAAAATAGTGTTTGTAAAAGCATGAGAATCAAATAATATGCATTTGAATTGCTGCTATATTGAAACAATACAAAATAAAAACAAGGGCATAAAGTAACCCAGCCCTTTAAAAGAACCGGGTTACAACTGATGTTTATTAACCGGAGGGGGAGTTAGCGCTCCCTGCTCCACAAAACTTTACAAAGAAATGAAAAAATTAGTATGGTTTGCTATGGCAGCAGTAGTATTAAGCATTTTTAATGCTTGCCAAAAAAGTGATGAACTAATCGATCAAAGTATCGATGTACAACAGCAAGAAGCTGTTAAACCGGATGTGTATTCGGAGAATGGGTATCTGGTGTTTAAGAATATTGAGGCTGTTGATAGTATCATTCAGATGTTATCTAAAATGACAACTCTGGAAATTGAAGCTTGGGAAAAATCAATGAACGTTATTTCTGCAAGAAGCGAATTTGAGCAACTTTTTTCAGAATATGAGAATCTAAGTTCATATGAAGAATTTCTTTCTTTTAAAAGTAGAAATTTTGAGAAGCTCAAATTCAATAATTCGGACACAGAAGATAATTCAATAAATTATCCATATGCTACAATCCACTTTTTACCTGTGCTCAACAATAAAGGTTTGGTTAAAATTGGACCATCTCTCATAAAATACACAAAGGAGAACCAAATTCTTGTGAAAAATGGCGATATTAATGCACTTAGTAATCTGCAAGAGAATATTGATAACAATAATGTGATTATCTCCACAACTCTAAAATCCACAACTGTAGACGATTTTGTAGTTGATAATTTCCCTGACTATGATCCTTTAGGTAGGCAAAATGAACCATGGCACATGGTTAGTGGTGTAAGCAAACGCAGGATGATTAATGAACTGGTTTATGAAAACTATAGGACTTATCTTGGATATTACAGTAATGGCTATCATTATGAATTGGGTTTTTATGTATATTTTCAACAACGATGCCATAAAAAGACATGGACAGGATGGAATAGTTATACCACTAAGTACTATTTCGATGATTTAAAGTTTAAAGTAGGCAGTGATCCAACAATTAAATATGATCCTTATACACATATTACAAGTCCTGACAGAAAGACCGGAAGGGTAAGGTTGGCTAAATATTACATCACAACAACGTTATATGGACAAAATCCAACCCCTCCTTCATTGTTAGACCAAAGAGATTTAAGTTTGTCCGTGAAAACTTCTTGCCAAGGATTTGACATAAGTAGAGCATATTATATTGAGTATGCTGAGCATTCCGGTTTTTCATCAGCTCCGGGTAACCCATGGCCATCAACAAGTACACCAACATACGAATAACAATTAAACTCAGAACGGGCAGGAGTTTTCCTGCCCTATTTCTCTCTTCCGCCATGAAAAATATTTTTCTTCCGATTAACTGATAGTTTACTTTTTATTTAGTTTAACATTGTTTTGAAAAATTTAGACAAACAATAAACTATGTTAATATTCGTAAACAAAAAGCATTGGCTCAGAAACAGAAACCTATAGCTATGTATAGAAAACGATTGATCTTAATATGCCTTATTACCCCGCTGGTATTTTTTATTTCCTGTGAAAAGGAAGTTCTCATCGAAACTGGTCACCCAGAAAAACTGTGTTTAAACTGTATTTTAAATCCAGATTCACTGGTTACGGCAAGCCTTACATTGTCTAGGGATGTCGAAAATAGTAGCAACTTCAATACTGTTGATAATGCAACCCTGGAACTTTATACTGATAACGGATTTCACGATACTCTAGTTTCATTGGGTAGCGGCAGGTATCAGTTAAACTACCAACCCCTTGAAGGGATAAGTTACAATATGGTTGTTAATCATAATGGGCGCAATAAAATCCGTGCAACTACCACTGTTCCCGGTCGTGCTTCCGTTAGTTGGATAGCCGATACTACACATATTTCTTCACCAGCTGCCGGGAGTAGAGTTTTCGTCCGAGTTGATATGTCCGTACACGACAACCCAAACGAAACAAACTACTACTGGATGAACAGTATTGAAACCAATGCCGTTTTTATCGATGATTTTAACCGCGACATTGATGCCGAATCGGAGTACGGCTATATTTATTATTACTATTTGCGTTTTTCTGATGTAGGTTATAATGGGCAAGATATGGATTTGACATTTGAGAGAAGGTCTGGTATAAAATGGTACTTGTGGTCATGCGATCCAGAGTATGATAAGTATTTAAAATCAACTTTAAAAGCCCGGCTTAATTCAGAAAAAGACCTCCCGTTTCGCGAACCTGTGCAGATTTACAGCAACATAGAGAATGGTTATGGAATTTTCGGGGCAGTTGCCGCAACACAAATAAAATTTTAACATGCGAAAACTAATCTTCTCTATTTTGATATTGTTCTCTTTTGTCACAGCGGCGCAGGAAAGGTTTACGATTAGTGGCTATGTCGAAGATAATATGTCAGGAGAGCGTTTAATTGGCGCTAATGTGCTGGTAGATAAAGCTCGTGGTGTTGCCTCAAACCAATACGGGTTCTACAGCTTAACGTTACCTGCAGGAAGATATGGTTTGTCGTGCCGGTATATTGGCTATAAACCTGCTTGTAAGGAAATTAATTTGTCCTCGGATACAGTAATTAACATCAGCTTATCCCTTGGATTGGAGCTGAACGAAGTGCAGGTGACAGCCAGCAAACCAGGTGGGAACAATGCCGTATCGTCCTTAAGTCATTTCACCCCCGGTATGGAAGCAATAAACAGGATGCCGGCAATACTTGGCGAACAGGATTTATTAAAATCCATCCAGTTTTTACCGGGAATTAAAGGAGGAGCCGAAAACACAACTGGTTATAGCGTTCGTGGAGGAAGTGCTGACCAAAACCTTATTCTTTTAGATGGAGTGCCTGTTTATAATGTAAATCATCTATTCGGGTTTTTGTCAGTATTTAACAGCGACGCCATAAAGAATGTGTCCTTATACAAAGGTGGCATCCCAGCCCGTTACGGTGGCAGGTTGTCATCAGTCTTGGATATAAATATGAAAGAAGGGAATATGCAACGCCAACACGGTGTGTTATCCGTTAGTCCCATTTCTGCACGCATGACCTATGAAGCTCCTATTGTTAAAGACAAAGCAGCTTATATCGTTTCATTCAGAAGAACAATGCTCGACGTACCGATGGTCCTGTATCAGAAATTAATTGGTCTTGAAAATACTGGTGGATTCAAATTTTACGACCTCAATGCAAAAGCCAATTGGCTTATTAATCCCAAGAATAGAATCTATTTAAGCGTATATTCAGGCCGGGATAAGCAATTTAGTAAAGACAACCAGGATGGTATAAGCAATGAATATTACTATAAATGGGGAAACCTAACCTCAGTGCTTCGGTTGAATCATCAACTCTCTCAAAAACTTTTTTTTAATACTTCTGTCTATTATAGTCATTACGATTTAACAAATTTGGTTGAGTCGGAATCAGAAGAACGTTATACCAAATACAATGCAAATTCGTCGTTAAACGATTTAAGCTTAACAACCGATATCGACTGGTACCTATCGCCAAACTACACATTAAGATTGGGAAGTAAGGCAACTCTAATGCATTTTGCCCCAAATATTGTTCAAACTGTCGACGATGAATTTGAAACCAATCGGAACCAGGAAGATAAAAATACAGCCAAAAATTTGGAGTTTTATGGTGAGAACGAACTGATAATTGACCGTTTTAAGGCTAATATTGGATTAAGAGCTGTTCTATATGATACAGGAAAAAAGAATTATATTTCTTTTGAGCCAAGGCTTGCATTCAAATATAATGCGGATAACGGGCTTTCCGGAAATGTTGCTTTCACCCAAATGTCGCAATTTATTCATCTGCTGTCTAATTCTTCACTTGGCTTGCCCACCGATTTATGGGTTGGCTCAACCGATGTAGTTGCTCCTCAAAAAGGCTGGCAATTATCGGCAGGTATTGAAAAACACTTAATAGATTATTCATTTGGAGTAGAAGCCTACTATAAAGAAATGAAAGATGTGATCCGATTCGAAGAAGGAGCCGTATTTTTAAGTTCGCAGAATAAAAACTGGATTGAAAACATTAATGTTGGACAAGGTAAAGCCTACGGTGCCGAGTTTATGGTGAAAAAAGAGAAGGGGCTATTAACCGGAATGCTTTCATATACTCTGGCCTGGTCTGAACGACAATTTAATGAAGTAAATGAAGGAGACTGGTTTCCCTATAAATACGACAGAAGACACGATGTATCTTTGGTAGGAGAATATCAATTATTTAAGTCGGAGTGGCAAGAGAAAACATTCTCCTTTGGATTTACCCTTCAGTCAGGAAACAACTTAAGCATTCCCGATGTAGAATATCAGGGCTTGCCCATGCCGGGTATGGAAGACTATTTGGGAGGAGTACCAGACTGGACCGGGACAAGACAAACATATGATTATCCTAACAACTTTAGGATGCCATTATTTCATCATCTTGATATCGGTTATAATACTAAAAGAGTAAAAAGCTATGGTAAGACTCACACCTGGTCATTTTCCATATATAATGTTTATAACCGGATGAATCCCTGGTACTTTTATAAAGATACCCATGGGAAAGTAAAGCAGGTGTCCATATTTCCAATAGTTCCATCAATCGGTTATAAATACACATTCTGAAAATCTAGAATTATAAATACTTCATTTCACACAAACAACAATGAAACAGATTACAATTATTTTATTCCTGTTATTTGCAGGTTATTTCTCCTTTGCTCAAAACAATTTCTCAACAGGCATTTATGCCGAGGGAGGATACTTTTTCCCAAAAAAAACGTATTCAGGTGATAGTTTTAACAATAATGCTGCCTTTGGTGGGGGTGGTTTTATACAATATAACATTACCGCAAAATTTGCTGCGACTTTACAGGCCGGTTATCGCTATAAATCGAACGAAAACACAACATGGATTTATACGCCAATAGACGGATATGATTATGGGTATGGTTCAGAGACAGAAACCCATACTTACAAACAACACTACTTAATCCTTCCTTTAAAACTGAGCTACCTGCTTACTAAAAAACTTTCGGTTGAAGCTGGCATTGAATCCGCCTGGATTTTAAACTATGGTAAAGTTACAGGCGACCAGTTATCGGAAGATGTAAATGCACCTTATCATAACTTTGTAAACGAAAAACAAGAGTTTGACTGGATTGTCGGGCTGGGGTATAAGCTTAGTCCAAAACTGCAGGCTTCATTAAATTACACACAGGGTTTTAAAGAACAGGGGATGGGTGCAATAAAAAATATAGGTGACAGCTACGGCCAGATATACAAAAACCGAATGCTAATGTTTCATCTTTCGTATTCGATATTTGGGTCCAACTAATAACAAAAAACCTCGTGATACCATTTTCACGAGGTTTTTTCAATATCAAACAACTTTACTATCGTTTTATCAGCCTCACCATCCGTAGTCCGGTATCCATAAAAATAATACGCGGATTACCGTTCATGGAAATGTGTTTAATGGCCAGTTCAAACTCGTCGGCAAAAGCCACAATGTTTCGTTCGTTAATAAAAGGAGCAAATTTTTTGGCCCACTCTTTTTCTTCACGGTTCATGTAGGTAATTTCGCTTCGTTTTAGGTTCGAAACAAAATATTCGCGCACCAAACGCAGTGCGGCAGCAAAGTAGGCTTTTTGTTTGTCGCGGCCAATTTTTGCCATTTCGTCGGCCCACACAATCAACTCGCTCACTTTTCGGGCATAGGCAAAACGCATCATTTCCTGAAACTTTTGAAAATAGAATTGTTCGTCGTCGCCCGGAGTTAAATATTCCAAAGCTTTAATGTAGCTTCCGGCAGCCAAATGCACGGCATCGGGCACAATTTCCGGATCAACACCTTCCATTTTTAAAAGCGCTTCTTTTAATGCTGCGTTGCTAACAAACGGAAATTTTACCAGTTGCGCCCGCGAACGGATGGTTCCGATTACACCCTCTTCGTTTTCGGTAATCAGTAAAAACAGTGTTTTACTTGGTGGCTCTTCAATCATTTTCAGCAACTTGTTCGAGCAGGCCTGGTTCATTTTTTCAGGCAACCAAATAATCATCACTTTAAATTCGGCTTCAAACGATTTTAGGTTCAGTTTGCGCAAAATCGATTCACTTTCGCGCTCGTAAATTTCGCCTTGTGCATTTCCTGCGTCAATGTGGCCCAGCCACTGACTTAGCTCAAAATACGGATTGGCATTTACCATGGTCCGCCATTGTGGAAGAAAATCGTCGCTTACCGGTTTGTTAAACTGTTTGGCGTTGTAAATTGGAAACACAAAATGCAGGTCGGGGTGTGCCAGTTTCTGGTATTTATGGCAACTGGGACAAACACCACACGAATCTTCGTCGCTGCGGTTTTTGCACGAAATGTATTGCGCATAAGCCAGTGCCATTGGCAATTTTCCCGTTCCGGAATGACCCGAAAACAACTGAGCATGACTGATTCGCTGCTCCTGCACCGACCGTATAAGGCGCTTTTTTATCTCGTCTTGTCCAACTACATCTTTAAAAAACATAGCCCAAAAATAGCACTTTCTGTCGTTTCGAAGGAGGAACGACTGAGAAATCTGTTACAAAAATGTTCTGCATTTCTTATTACAGGGAACAAATATTATAGCGAATAAATTTTGACGCTTAAAAATTAACTTAAAGTGCTTACACTCAGGTTACCCCAACATTAAATTATGTGAATGATAAAATACCCCCTGTTTTTTCGATGCATTAATTTTTAACTTTGGTTGATTTTTTCAAAAAAACTTTAAAAATAAAATATTATGCAAACTATTAGCAGCTACGATTTTAAAGGCAAAAGAGCACTTATTCGTGTTGATTTTAATGTGCCATTAAACGAAAATTTTGAGATTACTGATGACACTCGCATGCGCGCAGCGCTTCCAACCATTAAAAAAATTATTGAAGGTGGTGGTTCTCCCGTAATCATGTCTCACCTTGGTCGTCCTAAAAACGGACCGGAAGAGAAATTTTCGCTTAAACCTTTGGTAAATCATTTATCGGAATTACTGGGTGGTGCAACTGTTAAAATTGCTCCCGATTGTATTGGCGAGGAAGTAAAAGAGATGGCTGCTAATGTAAAGCCGGGTGAAGTGTTGATTCTTGAAAACCTTCGTTTTTACAAAGAAGAAACTGCCGGCGACGAAGAATTTGCTGCAAAATTGGCTGAGAACGGCGACTGTTGGGTAAACGACGCTTTTGGTACTGCACACCGTGCACACGCTTCAACAGCAATTATTGCTAAATTTTTCCCGAACGATAAAATGTTTGGTTACTTAATTGAAAGCGAAGTTGAAAGCCTTGATAAAGTGGTTAAAGCACCACAACGTCCGTTAACTGCAATTATGGGTGGAGCAAAAGTGTCTTCGAAAATTACAATCATCGAAAACCTGCTCGACAAAGTTGACAACCTGATTTTAGGTGGTGGTATGAAATTTACATTTATTAAAGCACACGGCGGAAAAGTGGGTAGTTCGATTTGTGAAGATGATTACCTGGAAACTGCATTAAACATTGAAAAACTGGCCAAGGAAAAAGGTGTAAATCTGTACATGGCCACCGATGTTATTGCTGCCGATGCTTTTAGTAACGATGCAAATGTGAAAACAATTCCTGTGAATGAAATTCCAGATGGATGGATGGGATTGGATGCCGGTCCTGATACAATTGAAATTTTCAAAAAGGTGATCGAAAACTCGGGTACAATTCTTTGGAACGGCCCCATTGGTGTTTTCGAAATGCCGGCTTTTGCTGAAGGTTCTATCGCAATTGGAAACGCTATTGTTGAGGCTACTAAAAAAGGAGCTTTCTCGCTTGTTGGTGGTGGCGACTCGGTAGCATGTGTGAACCAATTTGGTTTTACCGATGGTGTATCTTACATCTCAACTGCAGGTGGAGCTTTGTTGGAATACCTTGAAGGGAAAGTGCTTCCTGGTGTTGCAGCTGTTCGCGGAGAATAAAAAATAGCTGAAAAATAATTTCAGAAAGTCCGGAGTGAAAACTTCGGGCTTTTTTTATGAAAAACACCTATCTTTAAAACAAAAACATGACACACAAAGCAGACCTTGTTGATGAACGATTTGCGCTGGTAAACTGTGCACAAACTGTTTTTAGCCTTTATGCGGAAGAAATCGGACTTGATGAAAAAACCGCACTTAAAATTGCCAGTGGATTTGGAGGTGGTATGGCGTGTGCCGAAACTTGTGGCGCGGCAACCGGCGCCTACATGGTAATTGGGATGAAACACGGGCACGCAACATCCGATCCGGATGCAAAAGCCATCACAAAACAAAAAATCCAGCTCTTTAACGAAAAATTCAAAGGAGAACACGGTAGTCTAATCTGTAAAGAATTAGTTGGTTACGACATTTCAATACCCGAAATAGCAGCCGAGGCAAAGGAAGCAGGTGTATTTGAAAGCAAATGCCCGCTGTTTATTGAAACAGCCTGTAACATAATTGACGATCACTTTTGAACTCAATCACTTCCCGATTGTTTTAACTTACAAATACTAAAAAATAAAACAGATGAAATGTAATGTTGGATCAGTTGATCGCTTAGTACGAATTGTTATTGGATTACTAATTGCCATTGTTGGTGTTGTATTCGATAGTTGGTGGGGCTTGGTTGGAATTGTTCCGCTGGCAACCGGATTATTTAAATTTTGTCCGCTGTATTTGCCCTTAAAAATCTCAACAGAAAAGGAAGATTAATAGCCATAGGGTGAAGATCCGTAACCATATCCGTAACCATAATTCCCATCATTATTATTTCTAAAATCAGAATAGTCGATGTAGGTTTTTCCTGCCAGCGGATATTCTCCGGTTTTGTATTCATATTCATCAAAACTTTCGGCACACCAGATTCCCATTCCTCCAATAACATTTGAATAGACTGGAACAGGCTCCGAAAAATAATCATCCTCAAACCAATGGTGATAATTTGCAGTATTTAAATAGTTATAATACTCCTCACTTAAGGTGCACAAAACAATTGTATTTATCCTAAAATTGTCCTGATATTTTAAATCTAAATATTGATAGGAATACTCACTGAGTGTTAAAGTATACTGATTGTTTCTGAACATTTCATCTGTAAAAATAGCATAGTTATTCAGGGGTGCTCCCATCACAATTTCATTGGCTTCATTATCGCTCTCATTAAAAACAGGATCTGAAATATCAACCCATTCGTTTTGTACATATTGAGTAAGTATAGTATCTGAATAAATAATTGAATCCTGCCCATACGAATAGGCATATACATTTCCTGCAAAACTTGCTTTTTGAATACGAAAATAATTATTGATGTTGGGCGGATCATTAAAAGTAATTGCAACTTTAATCTGTGTACTCATTGTGTAATCATCTTCTTTTTTTTCGTGTATTGAAGTATCTGCATCCATAATTTTTACAGGAAAAGGTACGGTTGTTTTACAACTTACGGCATCGTATCCCTTTGCCGAAATCTCTAAACGATACGTTTTTCCAATCTGCGCTATTGTTTGGCCGGTATAAACACCATTATTGTAAGGTGTTTTATTAATAACATCGTAGTCGAGATGTTCTATAAAAGTATCAAGCTTACCGACGTAAGTCAGCGTTTCAACAAAGGTTCCATCTACATATAAATCTGCTTGAGCTTCAGGTAACGACTCAAAGAAGTTTTCGGGCGATAGCTGGCTTCTACTGCCAACAATTTGTGCTTGTATTTTCAGGCCTGGCCTCAATATGCCATTCACAACAATTTTTGATTTCACAACATTGCTATCAAAATCGATTGTTTTTTCGCAAGCACAGAACAATGTGGCAATGAGTATTATGGTTGTTACTTTTTTTAGTAGAGTTTGCATGGTTTAAAATTTAAAGGTGTAACTAACTGATGGCAAAACCGGGAAAAGACTAACTTGCTTTAGTGCCGGTTTTGAGTTTTCGAAATAATAACCTTGTTGGTTGTAGCCACTAGTTCCCTGGTGCCCCCAATACAAGTAAAAAGGATTTTGCCGGCTGTAAGCATTGTACAATCCAAGCGACCAGGTGCGAACACCCCGTTTTTTCTGTTTATGAAAATTCATACTAATATCCATTCGATGATAAGATGGCATTCGGTAGCCGTTGCGACCATCGTAATAAGTAATTGCCGATTCGCCGGAAGAGCCAAAATAATAGGATTGCTTAGGAAGCATCGATGGATATTTTTGCACACCAAGTGTTACTGCATTTCCGGTTCCATACACCCAGGTTAAACCGATATCGAATTTATCGCTGAATTTATGTGTTAAAGCCAGGCTGAGATCGTGTCGGCGGTCGTACTTGGCCGGAAAGGTTTCTCCAAAGTTCAGATTTTCAAATTTCCGGTTGGCCCACGAAAGTGTGTACCCAATCCAACCCGTAGTTTTTCCAATATTTTTTTCCAACAGAAACTCGGCACCATACGACCATCCTTCACCCGTTTCAATTTTCGATTCCCATTCTTTACTAACTCCCGAAAACGATGATCCTTCCTTATACTCAATCAGGTTATCCATGGTTTTATAAAAAGCTTCAGCAGTAAAATCATAACCTTTGGCCAATTTTAACGAAGTACCAAAAGCAAACTGATGCGAGTTTTGTGGTTTTACATTGGCCGTTGCCGGGAGCCACAAATCGGTTGGTAAACTTACTGTTGACGAACTCAGCAAATGAATGTACTGGCTCATTTTAGCATACGAAGCTTTAAACGACAAACGATCATTAACCAGGTAGCGTAAAGAAACCCGGGGCTGCAACGATTTGTAGGTTGTGTTCTGAACGTGAAACATTGAGAAGTGCAACCCCAGGTTTACTTGAAATTTGGGAGAAATTTTATAATTGTCTTCGATAAATGCTGAAAACTCCATTGCCGAAACATTAGCATTTCCATAAGTAGTATCAACTTTGTTTAGTTGCGGATCTGTCGAAAAATTTTGACTTCGTTCGTGATTTACTCCGGGTTTAAATTTGTGCCAAATATTAGATGCTCCAAATTTTATAGAATGTCCGCCTCCGGGATAATAA
This sequence comes from uncultured Draconibacterium sp., assembly GCF_963675585.1. Taxonomy (NCBI): domain Bacteria; kingdom Pseudomonadati; phylum Bacteroidota; class Bacteroidia; order Marinilabiliales; family Prolixibacteraceae; genus Draconibacterium; species uncultured Draconibacterium sp. The sequence goes on along the minus strand of NZ_OY776411.1, from coordinate 796,398 downwards.
TCAAAATCGAATTGAGTAGTAACATCATTTATTCCCGACAAGTACTGAAAATAATCTTCAGAAAAAGAATCGTCTTTCGTGCTCACATCTTTATAGCGTTCTTTTACGTCGAAATTATACCGGCTATAAGTTAATGTGGCATTACTAAAAAGTTTGGGATTGTAAACATAATTCCATCGAAGTGCCGAAGTAATATTTCCCCAACCAATTCCCATATCATATTTTTCATCAAAACGAGTATGATCATTTACATAGTAATAATCTTCTTTCGAGTAGGCTTTGTCGCGCCCCATATAAGTTGAAAGATACAAACGGCTTCTATCGGAAAACTTATGATTTATTTTGGCATTCAGATCATAAAAATAATAGCCAGCCTTCACATTTCCTTCACTATCCTGTTTGTTCGCAATGGCAAAGGCCGGTTGTGCCAAAATGTCAACATAAGTTCTTCGTCCTGAAACAATAAACGATGTTTTATCTTTTACGATGGGGCCTTCAAACGAAAACCGCGACGAAATTAAACCGACTGAAACTTCACCCTTAAATTCTTTAAAATTCCCTTCTTTCATTCGGATATCGACCACCGACGAAAGCCTGCCACCAAACCGTGCCGGAAAACCTCCTTTGTACAACTTTACTGTTTTTACAGCTGATGGATTAAACACCGAAAAAAAACCAAAAAGGTGACTTGCATTGTACACCGGAACTCCATCTAACAGGAACAAGTTCTGGTCGGGGCCTCCTCCACGCACGTAAATACCACTGGTACCTTCGGCCCCCGATTGTACTCCGGGCAATAACTGAATAACCTTTAAAACATCGGGTTCGCCAAATAATACGGGCAATTTTTGTAACTGTGCCGACTGAATTTCAACCATACTCATTTGGGTACGTTCCACTTTCGATTTATTGGCTCTTACCACAATTTCATCCAATTCGCCGGCCAATTTCAACGAAACATTCAAAACGGTATCTTTCAAGGTGTTTAGTTTTATTTCCTGCTTTTCGTATCCAACAAACGAATATTGCAAACTGATATCACCGGCAGGTAGTGTTACACTATAAAAACCGTAAACATTACTAATATTTCCCGACTGATGTACCGGCGCATAAACGTTTGCATTAATAAGCATTTCTCCTGTTGCAACATCGGAAATGTAACCACTGATGGTTACTTTTTGGGCAGAAGACGAAATAATAGTCAAACACTGTAGGAGTGAAAAGAGGTATAATGATCTCATTTAAATGGTAGTTAATTATTTCAGAATGGCTTTAAATCAAATTGTTATTGAACAACAACGCCAAAATTAAAATATTATTATGCTAATAAGTGTTATCAGATTTTAAGAAAATTGAATAAATGATAATAACTGATAAAATCTCTTAATCAAACTAAAAATAGGGAGCTGAATGCTTTTAAAAAACGGACAAACGAACTATTCTGCATAATTATTCTTCTCAATGAACGTTTGGAATTATATCATATTGTATATTTCACATTAAGAGATTTTTATGCTAATTAAAAATGAGTATTTTTACACCATCATCACTATGTTTCCTTCCCAGAATTTAAAACTTTGATGACTATTACTATTGGAATAAAAACTAAGAAACTATGAAATCAATCTTTCGTGTACAAACTTTGGCAGCACTGTTTTTGCTAATTACAGTTGCCTGTACGCAAACATCAAAAGACCCCAAGCTGATGATTCAGAACGAGATAAATTCAAACTGGATGTTCAACCAGGTTGGACAGGATGAATGGCTGCCGGCCACAGTGCCCGGAACGGTTCACACCGATTTAATCGACAATGAAAAAATTGAAGATCCCTTTTACCGTTTAAACGAACACAATTTACAATGGATTGACAAAGTAGACTGGGAATATAAAACCACATTTACCGTGGAAAAATCTTTGTTGAAACGCGATCGCATTCAACTCGATTTTAAAGGACTCGACACCTATGCCGATGTGATGCTGAACAACAAAAAAGTAGCATCAACCGACAATATGTTTCGCGAGTGGCAAATGGACGTAAAAGAATTTCTGCAGGAAGGAGAAAATGAACTTCACATTGTTTTTCGTTCGCCAATAGTTGAGGGCATCAAAAAATACGATGCACAAGGATATGTAATTCCTGCATCAGACAACGACCAGGCCGAAAATGGTGAAGTAGAAGGTGGAAAACGAGTGAGTATTTATACGCGTAAAGCCGGGTACCATTTTGGTTGGGACTGGGGGCCGCGTTTGGTAACCAGCGGAATTTGGCGCCCGGTGTATTTGCAAGCCTGGGACGAAGCAAAAATTGAAGACTTGCAGATTATTCAAAACAGCGTAGAAGAAGATAAAGCAACTTTTAAAGCCGTATTTGAGGTAGATGCAGCCGAAAAGGGCAAAGCGGTATTTTCGGTTAAAAACGAGCAAAATAAATTGGCCGAGGCAAGCATTAACCTGGTTGAAGGGACAAACAAGTATACGGTAAATTTCGAAATAGAAAATCCAAAACTATGGTGGACAGTGGGATTGGGCGATCCGTATTTATACAATTTAACCGGCGAACTTTCTGTAAAAGGAAGAACCACCAGCAAAGACACCCGAATTGGAATACGTACTTTGGAACTGGTGCGCGATAAAGACGATGATGGAACTTCGTTTTACTTCAAACTGAACGGACATCCGGTGTTTATGAAAGGGGCCAACTACATTCCAAACGATGTTTTTTTACCACGTGTGAGTGCCGAAAATTACAAAACCGTGGTTGAAACAGCCAAAAACTCGAACAACAACATGTTGCGTATTTGGGGTGGAGGTGTTTACGAGGAAGATATTTTTTACGATTTATGCGACGAAAACGGAATTTTAATCTGGCAGGATTTTATGTTTGCTTGTGCCATGTTTCCCGGCGACGATGCTTTTCTTGAGAATGTAAAACACGAAGCAATCGACAATGTAAAACGTTTGCGCAATCACCCAAGTATTGCCATGTGGTGTGGTAACAACGAAATACTTGCTGCCTGGAACGGCTGGGGCTGGAGACGGGCAGAAGAAGCAAAAAGCAAAGAAAATGCGGATAAAATTTGGCAGGCATACGTCGATATTTTCCATAAAACCTTGCCTGGTGTAGTTGAAGAATATGACGCACAACGCAGTTACTGGGGCTCGAGTCCATCATCCGGACTGGGTGTTGATGCCGACCTTGTAAATGGCGACGAACACTATTGGGGTGTTTGGTGGGGAAAAGAACCTTTTTCTACCTACGCAACCCACCTTGCGCGTTTTATGAGCGAATACGGATTCCAGAGTTTTCCCGAAATTGCAACGGTTCGCAAGTATGCAACACCCGAAGATTATGACATTCGCTCGGAAGTAATGAATTCGCACCAGCGCTCGTCGATCGGTAACGGAACCATCGAATATTACATGTTGAAAGAATACAACAAACCAAAAGATTTTGAGTCGTTTTTGTATGTAAACCATGTGTTGCAAGCCGAAGGTATTAAGTTTGGGCTGGAAGGACACCGCCGCGCCATGCCGTATTGTATGGGAAGTTTGTATTGGCAAATTAACGATTGCTGGCCGGTTGCATCGTGGAGTTCTACCGATTATTACCAAAAGTGGAAAGCCTTGCAGTACTACGTTAAAAAAGGATTTAGCCAGGTTTTGGTTAGTCCCTACGAAGAAGGAATTAAGTTTAAAGTTGGTATTGTAAACGACAGGTTGGAACCGATTAAAGCTGAATTAAATCTGCGTTTGGTCGATTTTGATGGAAAAGTAATTTGGGAAGAGGCGCATTTGGTAGATATTGCTGCCAATTCGAGCGACGATTATTACGATGTGAATAAAAACGAATTGCGTTTTAAGTACCGGAAAAACATTAAAAACCTGGTTTTTACGGCTGAACTGGTGGAAAACGGACAGGTTCTTTCGAAAAACTATTACTATTTCCTTCCTTATAAAAACCTGAAAGCAATAACACCAACTGTTGAGCGCACCATTTCGAAAACCGATGAGGGATTTGATGTAACAGTTAGCACCGATAAATTGGCAAAAAGTGTTTACCTGCAAATTGGAGATGAAGAAGGTTTTTTCTCGGACAATTATTTTGATTTGCTCCCCAACGAAAAAGTGACAATCAATTTAAGAACAAAAATACCTGAAGAGCAATTAAACGAAGTGTTGACTATTCGCACTTTAAATGATGCTTTTTAAATGCAGATCTATTTAGGATGTTCAAAAAGTAAATCTATAACGTCATTCTGAACTAATTTCAGAATCTTAGTATAAATGAAAGAGACCCTGAAATAAATTCAGGGTGACGTTCTGGCAACCCTTTACTTTTTGGACATCCTATACATTTGTTGACACTCCCTGTTAAAAACAATTACTTTGTTGTACACTTTATCGCTATTAAAATTCTCATATTTATAGTCAAAATAAAGGTAGTATGAATTTATTTGTGGTACTTTTTGTGGCTGTTTTTTCATTGTTTACCGGAAAACCTGCTCCAAGAACCGAGGTGTACCTGGAAAAGGGAGCACAAAAAGAAGGGATTGCTTTTCAGAAAACCGGAGTAAAAGGAGAAGTGACTTTTAAACATCTCGATGCGGCAAGTTATCGTTTACTGGTACTTTTCCCCCAGCAGGAAGGAAAATACCTGAAAGAAAAGCCCAAACACCAAACGCTGACGAAGGCTACCTACAATGCAAAAACAAAAACCTATTATTACCAGGGAAGCGAAGGTTATTTTTCCATTCACTTTTCGGGGATTTCGAAAATACAAAGTGAAAACTTTAAAGCTGTTTTTAAAGAAGACCGCGATGAGGAAGAAACTTATGCTGTTATTGCCGAGTTTGGCGCCCACAACGACGGTGCTTCCATTTCGCTTTCAATAAAAGCCATTACTGCTGCACAATTCAAAAAAGCAGCCGAAAAAATAGGGCAGGATATTTCCACTCAATCCATTCGGGGGATAAAATAAGGCTCAAATGAAATTTCAGGGAGTAATTTTCGAAGTTTGTATAGTCTTGCAACAGTAGATATTATGATGCGCCTTTGTCTTATCAGACCGATTCTACTCTTTGGTTTAGCCCAAAGAGTAGACAGAAAACCCAAGGCTGCGCCCGCTTCACACTGAAAAACTACGCGGTGTCGGCTAAAATTCCTGAAACTCGTCGTACCTCCTCAAACAGCAGTAATTTTTTAACGCCGACACCACTTGTTTTCCGGCTCACCGGACGAGGCCGAAGCTTCGAACAAGGTCTTTGCTTCGTCCCGATTGAATGTGGATGGAGGCCTGCGGCATCAATTTTAAAATCGATTAAAGGTCAGATTTACTTTTAGTGTGCCCATGTACTTTTGATATATAAATATTCAAATCCACCGGAATTTACCGGTGAGTCAAAAATAAGATCTGTTATTACACGAAGTAAAAAAGGATGCGATCAGTCTATGTTGTTAAAAGACCGATCGCATCCTTAACTATAAAAGTGTCACTTCTCTTCACTGAAATGACAAAGACTTTATCAGATTATTTCAAGTTCTTTACCCACTTTTATAAAGGCGTCAACGGCTTTGTCAATTTGTTCGCTAGTGTGCGCTGCCGAAAGTTGTACACGAATTCGTGCTTTTCCGCGCGGTACAACCGGGAAACAGAAGCCAATTACATAAACACCTTCCTTCAGCAATTCATCGGCAAATTTTATAGCTAGTGGCTCGTCGTAAATCATAACCGGAACAATTGCGGTATCTCCTTTTACCAAATCAAAACCAGCTGCTTCCATTTTACTTCTGAAATGAACTGCATTTGCCATGGTTTTTGCCGGCAATTCATCCGATCCTGAAAGCATATCAATTACTTTCAAGGTGGCTCCAACAGTAGCCGGCGCCAGTGTATTCGAAAACAAATACGGACGCGAGCGCTGACGTAACATATCAATAATTTCTTTCCGTCCCGAGGTGCATCCTCCGTTTCCGCCACCCATGGCTTTCCCAAAGGTAGTGGTGATAATATCGATTTTGCCCAATACACCAAAATGTTCGGCTGTGCCACGTCCCGTTTTGCCAATGTAGCCCGTTGCATGCGAGTCGTCAACCATAACCAGCGCATCGTATTTTTCTGCCAAAGCAACAATTTCAGGTAGTTTGGCCAAATCACCATCCATCGAAAATACACCGTCAGTTACAATAATCCGGTATTTTAAATCGGCCGAATCTTTTAAACACTGCTCCAACTCTTCCATGTTCGAATGTTTGTAACGAAAACGTTGCGCTTTACACAAACGTACTCCATCAATAATCGAGGCATGGTTTAATTCGTCTGAAATAATGGCTGAATCGTCGCCTAAAAGAGGCTCAAAAACACCACCGTTGGCATCAAATGCAGCACAATACAAAATGGTATCTTCGGTTCCCAGAAACTCAGAAACTTTTTCTTCCAGTTGTTTATGAATTTGCTGTGTTCCGCAAATAAAACGTACCGAAGAAAGTCCAAAACCCCAGTCGTTCATAATATCCTGTGCTGCTTTTACTACCTCGGGGTTATTGGCTAAACCCAGGTAATTATTGGCGCAAAAATTTAACACCGACCCGCCCGTTGAAACGGCAATCTCAGAACTTTGCGATGAGGTAATAATTCGTTCCGATTTGTACAAACCATCCACCTTTAATTCTTCTAATGTATTTTGTAAGTCTTGTTTTATTTTTCCGTACATGGTATTTGTTTTTAGTTTTATACTTTACAAAATAATGGAATTACAGCGTATTAAACGTTGATAAAAGACACTTTTTTAAACAAGAGTGCTCAGTATCATTTTTTAGTTTCGTGCTAATTCAAGAAATAAGGTTGTTCTTTTTTTCCGGTAAACAGGCACTGCTACAAACGCCAGATTTAAAACTGTAAACCGCTACTTTAAACTGAGCACTTATTTTCTATCTTTGCAGCGAATTAAAAAAAGAACAATGAGCGACAAGAAAGTAAGGGTACGATTTGCCCCAAGTCCGACCGGGCCTTTGCACATGGGTGGTGTGAGAACAGCTTTGTTTAACTACCTTTTTGCCAAAAAATACGGTGGCGATTTTATTCTTCGGATTGAAGATACCGACCAAACCCGTTTTGTTCCGGGTGCAGAAGATTATATAATTGAAAGTTTAAACTGGTGTGGTTTAAATCCGGTTGAAGGTCCGGGAATTGGTGGTGATTTTGGTCCCTACCGTCAAAGCGAACGTAAGGCTCTGTACCGAAAATATGCCGATCAGCTGATAGAAACAGGCTGGGCGTATTATGCTTTCGATACTGCTGAAGATATTGAGAAGCTCAGAAATGAAGCGGAAGCCAATAAAGAAACGTTTTCGTACGGAATTGGTACCCGCGATAATTTGAACAACTCCTTATCGCTTTCAAACGAAGTTGTGCAGCAAAAATTAGCTGCCGGCGAAGCTTTTGTTATTCGTTTTAAAATGCCTGCCGATACGGATGTTACCGAAGAGGATTTAATACGTGGAAACGTAACTTTTAATACCACTAAAAGTTTGGACGACAAGGTACTTTTTAAGTCGGATGGAATGCCCACTTACCATTTGGCCAATGTTGTCGACGATCATCTGATGGAAATTTCGCATGTAATTCGTGGTGAAGAATGGCTGCCGTCGATGCCTTTGCATGTATTCTTGTACAAAGCGCTGGGATGGGAAGAAACCAAACCACGTTTTGCTCATTTACCTTTAATATTAAAACCTGTTGGAAAGGGAAAACTCAGCAAACGCGATGGCGATAAACTGGGCTTCCCGGTTTTTCCACTCGAATGGACCGATCCAAAAACAGGAGATGTTTCGCGTGGTTATCGCGAAGACGGTTATTTCCCTGAGGCATTTATGAACCTGCTGGCTTTGCTGGGATGGAATCCGGGTACAGAACAGGAATTTTTCTCACTGGATGAACTGGCAGAGGTTTTTAGTTTAGAGCGTGTGGTAAAATCAGGATCGCGTTTTGATCCCGAAAAAGCCAAATGGTTTAACAAACACTATTTCCAGCAAAAATCGGTGGAGGAACTTGCCGAATTATTTAAACCTGTATTAGCCGGAAAAGGAATAGAAGCATCGGAAGAAAAAATAAATGCTGTAGTTGCTGAAATTAAAGAACGTTGCGAATTTGCTGCTGATATATGGGAACAAAGTTTTTACTTTTTCGAGGTGCCAACATCGTACGATGAAAAAACCGTGAAAAAGCGCTGGAAGGAAAATACTTCAGGTCAGCTAACTGAAATTGCGAGTCTGTTTAGTTCTGTGGAAACATGGAATGCTGATTCGGTAAAAGCATCTTTTTCGGCATTTATGGAAGAAAAAGGATGGGGCTTTGGTGCCATTATGAATCCGCTTCGTTTAAGTCTTGTTGGCGGTAATATGGGACCCGACTTATTTGTTATTTGCGAGTTATTGGGCCAGGAAGAAACCGTTTCGAGGATGAAACTAGCTGTTGAAAAAATTGGGTAATACCTAAAATAAATACAATTAAAAACCCGGTCTTCAGCCGGGTTTTTTTATACCATATGTTAACGTGAAACCTGGTAATTGAAATACCGCTGGTTTCCGCAAAGCACAAAATCGAGTTGGCCATGTGCCACACGCGATACATCAAAACTACGCTGAATGTTAAAAGTACTGCCCAGTTCTTTCTTCAGCACCAACATGTTGTTTTTGTAGATTGTTACCGACACATTCGACTTGTTGGGATTTAGATAGGTAACATGTACCCTGTTGTTTTTGTACGAAAATACCGGATCAATTTCTTTTAATTCATTTTTTACACACACGGAACCGCTGTTCACCACCAGGCAACGTTCGGCAGAAACATCTCCGGTTTTAAGACAAAGCGTGTAAGTTCCGTTTTCGAGGTGTTCCAGATTTAACAGTGACCGATGGTGCTGAGCCGCTTTCGATTTTTTGTAATACACAATGTCGCCCCGGGAGTTTAGCAGGCTAAGTTCCGACGGAAATTGCTCACTGGTAAGTGCTGCAACATACACTTTTGTGTCGTTTAGTGTATGCACATTCATTTTAGGAACATTGGTGGCAAATGTACCGGCTGCCAGTAAAAGTGCCACTACCATTAACATAGCTGTTTTTGTTTTCATGACTTTTGTTTTTTGTGAAGCGAATGATGGCACATTCTGCTTCCGTTTAATTTGTTTTCTGTTTTCAAATTTCCCTCAGGCTGTTTTCTGAAGTACCTGCGAGTGATTTTGTAATGTAAAGTTTAGGTATAAATTTTAATTCGTCGGTATAAAAATCGTCGAACGGCAGGATTTAACTACTGAACGGTTGAAAGTGAATTACGACCCGTTTTTGCGTAGTTAACAAGTAAAAATCAGTAGTTTACCCCCGTATTTATGTCGGATTGCAGGGAAATAATGATTTCCCCTTTATTTGCTCGGTTACTACTCCAGTACGAGGAGAAACGTCCTGCGCTTTCTTTGTATCATTGAGAAGGAAAACTCTTAACTTTAGAGCCAAATTTGGAACAATGAGCTTACCCGTCGATCATAAATTAATTTACTACTTTAAAAAGTGGGTTTCTATTTCAGAGAACGATGAAGCACGAATTCTGTCGGCTTTTGAACCGCTAACAGTAAAAAAGAAAAAAGACCTGTTGGAACCGAATGAAGTTTGTAAGTACATTTATTTTATCACCAAAGGGTGTTTGCGTTCGTATTATGCCGATGAAAAGGGAGTTGAGCATATTTACCAAATCAGGATGGACAACAACTGGATCAGTGATCTGGAAAGTTTTTTCACCCAAAAACCGTCGAAATATTACATTGAGACACTCGAAAATTCTGAACTACTTCGTATATCATCTGAACAACTGGAGCATTTATACTCCGAGGTACCTGCCCTTGAACGCTACTTCCGGATCTTGTTTCAAAAGGCATACATTAATGCATTGGAGCGTTTAAATGCTACCATGTGGGAATCGGCAGAAGACCGCTATTCGAAAATGCTTAAGGAACACCCTACTATGTTTCAGCGTGTACCCCTGGTTTATATCGCTTCGTATCTGGGAATTACACCCGAAAGTTTAAGCCGCATCCGGAAAAAAAGATAACAATCTTCCGGCCAATCTCAGTTAAAATCCACCACCACTTAACATAGTGTGCCGAGAAGCAATGATTCGGCAGAGAAAAGTTCATTGCATGCTGTAATTAAGATGGTGGAGCCGACCCACCAAAACCGTTGTACAGGCAAGGGTTTTAAACCACCTAAAGGTGCTGTGTTTAAGAGGCATGGTATTGAGCGTATAGGAAAAGGTAACCCACGAGGTTATCAGGTATGGATAAAGGAGATGAACTAACCGTAACCGCTGAAGAGGTGTCGAGAAGTGGCCATATCCAGTCAAAAGCTACGAAGTATGTGACGGAGTGAAAAGTAGTGTTGGCAACAACACTAAGTTTGGGAGTTACCTGTTTACTTTCCATTCGGCTGGCGTCATTCAGGCGGCATGACCTTTATCCGGGCTTAATTACGGAACTCGGGAACCTGTCCTGCAATGCAAAAGGAAACGCACAACGGGAACAACCTGAAGGCAGAATACCGACGGGCAGGAACAGGGACGGACTAACCCGTAGTAGTGTTGAAGTTTCTGTAATGGAAATGGAGCAAAGGGGTTAGGTTATACAGTATCATAACATTTAACAACTCGTAAGAGGATGAATTTATGGAATGAGACAAAATCAGTACCTATAAGCAAAACCATGGTATGGGAAGCTTATAAGAAAGTTAAGGCCAACAAAGGAAGTGCAGGCGTTGACCAAATCAGCATGGAAGAATTTGATGCTGACAGGTCGAAACACTTGTACAAACTTTGGAACCGCATGGCGTCGGGCAGTTATTTCCCTCCTCCTGTTAAAGAAGTTGAGATAGCTAAGAAAGACGGTAAAACCCGAAAACTTGGAATCCCAACAATCTCCGACAGGGTAGCACAAATGGTTGTAAAAGATTACTTAGAGCCGAGATTCGAGTCAATATTCAGTGATAATTCGTACGGTTATCGTCCAAAGCGTAATGCCCATCAGGCACTTGCAATGGTACGTGAGAATTGTAGGTTGACAAACTGGGTAATCGACCTCGATATAAAAGGTTTCTTTGACAACATCAACCATGAGAAATTATTGACTGCCTTAAAGAAACACACAAGCGAAAATTGGTGCTTATTTTACATTAAACGATGGTTGAATGTGCCAGTGCTAAAGAAATCAGGAGAACTGGTTCAAAAGCAGGGCAAAGGAACGCCACAGGGAGGTGTGATAAGCCCTTTATTAGCCAACTTGTTTCTGCATTACGCCATGGATAAATGGCTTGAACTAAAGCATAAAACGGTGAGTTTTGTTCGCTATGCCGACGACGCAATAATTCACTGTAAGAGCAAAGCCCATGCAGAATGGCTGCTAAGAAAATTACGTGAACGGCTTAATGCTTGTGGTTTGGAGTTGCACCCTGAAAAGACAAAACTTATATACTGTCGTGATTATCGCCGTCATGGCGACCATCCGATAGTTAAGTTCGATTTTCTTGGTTATTCTTTTCAACCACGCACAACCAAATCACCTAAGACAGGAAAACTGTTCCTTGGATACGATTGTGCAATTAGTATTAATTCGAAGAAACGTATTGCAGACAAAATGGAAGAATTGGATATTGTTGGTTTAACTTACAAAAGCATTGTAGGCGTCGCCCAGTTTTTAAACCCGTACATTCGGGGTTGGATAAACTACTTTGGTAAGTTCAGGAAACACGAATTGAATCCAATCTTTCAACTACTGCGAAAGCGCATCGTGCGCTGGGTTAGAAGAAGGTATAAACGTTATAAAACCAGTGTAAACCGTGCCTATAAATGGTTCGAAACTGTAAGGAAACAATTTCCTATGCTGTTTTACCATTGGCAAATAGGATTATGTGGATAAAGCGTATAGATTTGTATAACAAGAGCCGTATGACGGGAGACTGTCACGTACGGTTCTGTGAGAGGCTTAGGGTGAAACTCCCTTTGCCTACTCGACCATCAATTGTATTTCTTAACATAGGTCAAGTGTACAGGGCCTGTGCCTACTCTACCTTTGTATCGTAACAAAAAACAAAAAAACGATGCAAAAAATAGATCCAAAAAAATTGACACTTACAGAGCGGGTAGAAAAAATGAACCAGCTGATTTTGCACGGTCATATTTTGGAAGCTTTTGAGAAGTTTTATGCCGAAACGATTACCAAGCAGGTTAATAACAAGGAACTTACAATTGGAAAAGAAGCCTGCCGGCTGAGCGAAGAATGTTTTGTTACCGGCATAAGTGAATTTAGAAATGCAAGTGTGAAAAATGTAATCATCAGCGATAATATATCTGTGGTTGAGTGGGAGTTGGATTTTACCCATAACAAAATGGGGGATAAAAAATATACCCAGGTTGTTGTGCAGCGATGGAACAAGGATGGTGAAATAATAAATGAATCAATTTATAACAACAATTAAAAATTACGAAAATGAAAAAATTAGGATTAGTAGCAGTGCTTTTATTAGCAGTTAGTGTAGTAACTTTTGCACAAAAGAAAGAAGTAAAACAAGAAGCATCGGAGGTGAAATGGACCGGGAAAAAAATCGGAGGATCTCACAACGGAGCAATTGAACTGAAAAGCGGGTATTTCGAGTTTAACAACAACCAAATTGTTGGAGGAGAAGTAGTGATGGATATGAATACCATAACCAATGCCGATTTGGAAGATCCGGGTTACAACGAAAAACTGGTGGGTCACCTGAAATCGGATGATTTTTTTGGAGTTGAAAAGTATCCAACCGCAACGTTTGTTGTAAGTAAAGCCACTAAATTTACAGAAGGAAAAGCAAGTGTAAGCGGGAAACTTACCATTAAAGGGAAAACCGAAGATGTAACTTTTGATGTGGTAAAATCAGGAAATGAGTACAAGGCAGTAGTAGAGGTAGATCGCTCAAAGTTTGATGTTCGTTATGGTTCAAACTCGTTCTTCGATAACCTTGGCGATAAAGCGATTAACGACATTTTTACGCTTGATATTACATTGTCGATTTAACTTTTAATACAGCAATTCCGGAGTAACTTCCGGTTTTGCTCATCGTAGCAGACATGAAAAGGGAGCAATTTTTAAAAACAATATTGGCAGTAATGCCGGCAACAATTGGAGCAATGAAATTAGATGTAGTACATAAAATGACAAAAGGATTGGAGAACACACCCAAAATGCCGGTGCTTTTTTTGGGACACGGCAGTCCGATGAATGCCATTGCCGAAAACGAGTTTGTGCAGGGTTTTAGAAAAGTGTCTTCCGAAATTGAAACACCAAAGGCAATTGTAGTGGTATCGGCACACTGGGAAACAAAGGGAACCCGTGTAACAGCCATGGAAAATCCAACAACAATTCACGATTTTGGCGGCTTTCCGAAAGAATTGTATGAAGTGCAGTATCCGGCACCCGGCAATCCGGTTTTGGCCAATGAAACCAAAAACCTGATTACTACAAGCGAGGTGATTCTGGATGAAAAATGGGGACTCGATCACGGAGCCTGGTCGGTAATCCGGCACATGTATCCAAATGCCGATGTTCCGGTTATTCAGTTAAGTCTCGATTATTATAAAACGCCGGCAGAACATTACGAGCTGGCCAAAGAGATGGGGAAATTACGGGAAAAGGGAGTACTTGTTGTGGGGAGCGGCAACCTTGTTCATAACCTGCAAATGGTTGACTGGCGCAAGTTAAACGAAAATTATGCCTTCGATTGGGCACAGGAAGCAAGCAGTAAAATGAATGAGTATATATTAAGTGGCAATCACAAAGAATTGATCAACTTTTCGAAGCAGGGAAGAGCATTTCAGTTGTCGGTTCCAACACCGGAGCACTTTTTACCTTTGCTGTATGCATTAGCACTTCAGGAGAAAACAGACGAGATCAACTTGTTTAACGATCAGCCACTGGGTGGTTCACTTTCAATGACCTCGGTGAAAATAGGATAGGAAATAAAAACAGAAGAATAGAAATAGAAACAATTAAAAATTACAGAAAATGAAAATTGCAATAACAGGAGCAACAGGCCAATTGGGAAGCCTGGTTGTAACAGAATTAAAGAAAAGAGTAGCGACAGAAAATTTAGTTGCCTTGGTGCGTACACCTGAAAAAGCTTCAGGACTGGGAGTTGAAGTTCGTGCATTTGATTATACCAATGCCGATAACCTGGCAGAGGCGCTTGTTGGAATTGATACTTTGTTACTGATTTCAGGTAACGAAATTGGTCAGCGTGCCGTTCAGCATTCGAATGTAATTGAGGCAGCGAAGGAAGCAGGTGTAAAATGGATTGTTTATACCAGTTTACTGGCAGCCAACACGTCAACATTAAGTCTGGCAGGCGAACATTTGGCTACCGAGGAAGCATTAAAAAACTCGGGTATTGAACACACCATACTTCGAAATGGATGGTACACCGAAAACTACACCGGATCAATTGCCGGCGCGTTGGCAAGTGGTGCTTTTATTGGAAGTGCCGGCGATGGTAAAATTGCATCGGCAACCCGGGCCGACTTTGCTGAAGCAGCTGCTGTGGTATTAAGTGATGAAAGCCACAAAGGAAAAGTTTACGAATTGGCAGGAGATGAGGCCTACACTTTAAGCGATTTGGCGGCGGAGATTTCGGCGAAGACGGGGAAAGATATTCCGTACAACAACTTGCCGGAGACTGAATACGCGCAGATTTTGAAAACGGTAGGATTACCCGAAATGTTTGCCAATGCGATAGCAAGCTGGGATACAAGTGCTTCAAAGGGCGACTTGTTCGACGATTCTCACCAACTATCGAAACTTATAGGCCGGCCAACAACACCATTGGCCGATGCGGTTAAAGCCGCGATCTGATTAAGTGCATAAAAAAGGGAGTTTGTAAATTCTGTTTAAGCTTTGACTGTAAAAAGGCCGGGCTAAGCAGAATTTTTTTTTATGCAAACCTTAAACCCATTAAAAGTGATTTTCGTAAACAAAAAGGACAAACCAAAAATAGAAATAATGGAATCAGTTAATCTGGCATTTGTATTTGGTGTAAACTCTTTGTTTTTCCTCGTTTGGAACTTTGTAGTGAGTTTGCGTATAATGAGATTCCTGAAGGCGAGGGGTGAAAAGGCAAATCCGGCAACCATGCACGTATATTTATTCGAATCGGCTAAGAAGTACCGCAAATTTTCAAAGGCAGAAAGTGGGATGCCGGGAAAATATTATGCCCCCTTTTGGTGAGACTGTAAAATGAACTCTGTCTAACAATATTAATTTTGTAAGACAGAGAAATTATGGAAAGTGAAGAATTTAAAGCAATGCGTGACAAAGCCCTTGAGCAGTTACGCAATGGACAATCCCTAACAGGAAAAGATGGTGTTTTTGCTCCCTTACTGAAAGAGTTTATTGAAAGTGCTCTTGATGCGGAGATGAGTTCCCATTTGGATGATTTTGAGCGAATATCAGGCAACAAACGTAATGGGAAGAAAAGTAAAACCCTGAAAACTGATTCGGGAGAAATTGAGATTACTACACCTCAAGACCGCAATAGCAGTTTTGAGCCACAACTTGTAAAAAAGCGAGAAACAGTACTGGCAGATAATCTTGCCCCTAAAATCATTGGATTATATGGTCTTGGGATGAGTTTTCGGGACATCTCGAATCACATCAAAGAGATGTACGATGTAGATATCTCGCATTCCACATTAAGCGAGATAACAGAGAGAGTTATTCCACAGGTTAAAGCGTGGCAAAGTCGCCCACTTGAATCGCTGTACACGATTGTCTGGCTTGATGCGATGCACTACAAGGTCAGAGATGAAGGCAGGGTGGTAAGCCGAGCTGTTTACAACGTATTAGCCGTTAACAAAGAAGGTCGAAAAGAACTAATCGGGATGTATATCTCAGAAAGTGAAGGGGCTAACTTCTGGCTTAGTGTACTGACTGACTTAAAATCCCGTGGAGTAGAAGATATTTTAATTGCCAGCATTGATAATCTGTCAGGATTTTCAGAAGCCATAGCAAGTATTTTTCCAAAGGTAGAAATCCAGTTATGCATCGTTCATCAGGTGCGGAACTCGATAAAGTACGTGGCATCGAAAGACCAAAAGGTTTTTATGAAAGACCTGAAAAAGGTATATCAAGCGGTCAATAAGAGCCAGGCAGAAACTGAACTTATCAACCTGGAAGAAAGATGGGGGAACAAATATCCTGTAGTCATCAAATCGTGGAATACCAACTGGGATAAATTATCGGCTTATTTTCAGTATGATGAGCAAATCCGTAGGCTCATTTACACGACCAATCCCGTAGAAGGTTTTCACCGTCAGGTACGAAAAGTTACCAAAACAAAAGGTGCTTTCCCAAACGATATGGCTTTGCTGAAATTGATTTATCTGGCAACCGAGAACATCTCTAAAAAATGGACACAGCCACTCCAGAACTGGGGACTTACAGCACAGCAACTGAAAATAAAATTTGGAGACAGGATGAAACTTGACCTCTGATTTTAATCTTTAAAAGCAAAGAAAGAACAGGATTTAAAACCTGTCAAGGGTATATAAACGGCTTCGTATACTCAGCCGCCCCTGACAGAACTCAAATCCCGTTCAAAAAAGCTTTTACGATTGAAAAATCAGAAAATGAATTAAATTTGAATGAAAGAAAATTACCAGACAGAGTTTAGATTACACTCCCCTTTTGGTTGAGCATATTGTTTTTTGCCTTGTTCTTGTTCCTGGGTATTTTATGTGTCTTGCAAAACTGCTGATGCCAATTGCTCCCGCTACGTATGGTTTAGAAACGAATTCTCACACCTAAACCCAAAGGTTCCTGTGGGTATCCTGTCCCCGATGAATACTTCATCTGTATCAAGGCTATTTCAACCTTTTTCTTTCGGTTTTCGCCAACAATCCAAAACGGTACGCCAACAGCAATCGCTCCCATGCCTGTAACCATCAGTAATGAACCGGCAGCAAATTTATCCAGTTGGTTTTCGTCTCCTCCATGCCAAACCCAGTTGTTCAGACCACTTCCTGCCAGAAAAATCCCAAAAACAAATGCACCGGCTCCGCTGTAGGTAGCTATTTTTCCTGTTTTTATATTTGATTGGGCGCGTTGAAGCAGGTAGTTTAGTTGTGCTTCGTTTAAATCAGTTATATTTTCTGCTCCAAAAGATTTGGTGTACCATTGAGCCTGAACATTAAGAACAAAAAGGCCCAAAAAAAGGAATGCCAGTATTCGTTTCATAACTCAAAATTTAAAGGTTACAACGAAGTTTAATCACTTGATTGTTTTATCTAAGTTATGAATTGTGGATGTAATAATCAATTCGTCAGAAGACAATTCTAAATTGCCAGCGGAAGCGCAATTGAGACAATGGTGCCTTTGTCTTTCTCACTTTTTATCGATAGTGTACCCTGGTTTTTTTCTACGAATTCTTTTACAAGTATTAATCCGAGTCCTGTGCTTTGTTCGTTTTCGGTACCTTGGGTATGATGTGCTTTTGCGATATCAAATAGTTTCGAGAGATTATTTTTATCAATGCCAACACCTTCGTCGATGATTTGAATCAGTGCCATACTTTTATCCCTGATTTCAGTTGTAATATTTATTTTGCCACCCCGGTACGAAAACTTGATGGCATTGCTCAGAATATTCCTGAAAATGGTTTGAACCATGTTCTGATCGACACTTACAATTATGGAATCATCCGTTTGAAGCTGAATCTTAATTTCTTTATCTTCAGTTTGCGGTTGCAGACCTTCTTTTGCGCTTATAATCAGCTCGTTTAATGCGATGTGAGTTGGGTTGTAAGTGATGTTCTGAACCTGCGATTGTGCCCAAACCAATAAGTTTTCCAATAAATTACTTACATTTTCAGCTGAATTATGAAGGGTTACCATTACTTCCTTTAGTTCTTCGTTGCTAAACTCATCGAAACTTAAATTGAGATGTTTAAGAACGCCGGCCAAAGCTCCGGTCGGGCCGCGTAAATCATGCGAAATAATAGCGAAAAACTTGTCTTTGGCAGCATTGGTTTCATTAAGCTCCTTATTTTTTAGCCGTAGTTTTGTATTTAGCCAGTAAATTAGGGCAGCAGTAAACAGTGCCAAAACAATTCCAATAATCATAAACAGCCTGATTGTATTGTTCTGCTTAATGGTTAAAGCATTTATTTCGTTTTGTTTTTCAAGTTGTGCAATCTGATTGTTTTTTTCTTCTATTTCGTAAATAGCCTGTAACTGTTCAGTTTTTATACTGGCTCCTCCCGAGAGAAGAAGTTTCTGAATTTCAATTTGTTTCTTTTGAGAGACAACCGCATTTTTTAAATCGTTTAAACTCAGATAAATTTCGCTTAATTGGGAATAAATATCGTATTCTACTTTTTTCTGGTTGTTTTTTAAAGCCATATCCAAAGCCAGTTGAACATTTTTAAAACCTTCAGTTTTATTGCCGTTTTTAATTTGGCTTAATCCCAAATATTCGTAAACCCTTGGCATGCCCAGTATATTCCTGGTTTCCTCTTTTATTTCAAGAGAGGTTCTGAAATATTCTTCTGCCAACACATAATTTTCCGAGGAATATTCAATAATCCCCAAGTTGGTATACACATTCGACAAACCCAGTTTTGAGTTGTTATCGGTATAAATTTTAAGGGTCCGGTTTATGTTCTGACGGGCTTCTTCCAATAATCCGGTTTCCAATTTGAGCATTCCTATTTGTTCGTAGCAAATAGCCACTCCGTTTTGTACTCCATCAAATTCTGCCAGCTTCTTGTATATTTCCAGCGATTCATTAAAATAAATCAATGCCTGTTCATAAAGTTTCAAGTCGAAGTAGGTTCGTCCCAGTAAGTAGGCTGTCCATGCGCTTCCTTCAGTGTAATTTACTTTTTCGTAATTCAGTTTCGATTTTATGATGTATTCAATGGCACGGTCGTAAAGGCCGTTAATTCTGAAAATAGTACCCATCATTGAATATACCGCGCCAAGAACTTTAAAATTTTCAGATAGTAAACACGCCTGCACCGAAGCGCTGAAAGTTTCGAGGGCTGCCAGCTTTTCTCCCATTTGGTGTTTGTTTGTGCCAATACGAAATAGAATTTCTCCTTTGTACCAGTTTTCATTTAAATCGTTACTGATTTGTAATGCCGAATCGAGATAGAGAAGCGAATGCGCTTTGTCGGTTTTTTTAAAATAGATTCTACCCAATACATTGTACGACTGCATTTCAAGACTTTTGTCCTTTTCTTTTTTCGATTGCAAAAGGGCCGAATTAGCCAAATCAAGAGCTTTGTCCGTATTCGTTTCTAAAACAAGGACGGCCAGTTCGAGTTGCGAAGTTATTCTCCGCGTACCGGTCGAGGAATTTACTTCCTGCTGCAAACTGTCAATTTTATAATCGCCGCTGTTTTTTGCTGAAGACAATACTGTGGAAAACAGAAAAGTTACCAATAGCACAATTTGCCATGTTGCGGCGGAAGGCATTTTGCAAATAAAGGTTGGTTTTTGATGTGCCATAGATACTTTTCAGTTAACGGAGTGGCAAATTACAATTTATTTTAAAATTCCGATTCTTTTTGGAACATTGTTTTTTGCGATTCTCAATTTGCTTTGTGTTGGAGGTTAATGCAGAGTTAATTATGTTATGCAAGCTTTTAAAAGCGACTTTTTTTTCTATTTTTGAAAGAACCAAAAATCGATTTTAATATGCAAAAGTTACTATTTCTTTGTTTTAGTATCCTTGTTCTTTTAAGTTGTCAGTCAACTACAAACACAAATTGGGACCAATATCTGGGACCACATCGTAATGCAAGTATTGAAGGAGCCGGAATTATGCGATCCTGGCCCGAGGCAGGCCCCGAAAAAATGTGGGAGTTTCCGCTGGGTCCGGGTTACGGAGGTGCCAGTGTTTTTGATAACGAAGTTTTTGTTCTTGATCGCATTCAGGGCCAGGAAGATGTGTTACGTTGTATTGATTTAAACACCGGAAACGAAAAGTGGAATTACAGCTACGATGCTCCGGGAGAATTGCCTTACCCCGGCTCGCGTGCTGTGCCAACGGTTGATAAAAACTATGTGTGGTGTGTTGGCCCGCATGGTCATTTAAACTGTATCGATAAAAACACACACAAGGCAGTCTGGACCCACGACCTGCTTGTAGAATATGGTGGTGAATTGCAACAATGGGGATTTTCGCTGTCGCCAATTGTGTTCGGCGATTTGGTAATTGTGGCGCCCCAGGGCGAAAAAGCAGGCGTTGTTGCTTTTAATAAACTTAGGCGGCAATGTTGTTTGGGAAAGCCGGAAATTTACAGGCCAGCGTTTTCATGTTTCGCCAACTCTGGGTAGGTACGGAGGAATTGACCAGGTGATAATGATTAGCTCGTGTTTTAAAGGCGACAGTTTGTCAAGTGATGAAGTTGTTTCGTTTGAAGCAACCACCGGACGGGAGCTTTGGCGCTACGAAGGAATTGATTCACATTCGAGTATTGCACCGCCTTTGGCAGTCGACGAAAACAATCTGTTCCTAACCTCGTGCGCATACAACGATAAGTACGACCCGATTTCTATCCTTCTCGAAATTTCGTTTGAAGGCGATGACTTTAAGCTAAATGAAGTTTTTAGGAATGAAGAAGTTGGATGTAAAATGCATCCTCCGATAATAGCTGATAATTCCATATTTATTAATAACAATGGACGGCCAAACGAACTGGTGTGTTTAAACCTGCAAGGTGAACGCCTTTGGGAAAAAGGTTCTACGCCAAATTTTGAAATGGGATCGTTGATTATGGTGGACGGATTAATTCTGGCTCAGAATGGTAAAAACGGCGATATTCATTTTCTCGAACCAACTACTACCGCTTATAAAGAGCTGGGCAAAGTTTCGTTTTTCGATGATGAAAAATCACAAGCGTGGTCACCGCTGGCTTTTAGTAATGGCAAACTGTTGGCCCGCGATGTAAATAAACTGATTTGTATCAATCTAATGGAAAAGTAAAACCATATTGTTTTTTGGTCATTGGTCATTGGGAATAGATCTGTTTCCAATGGCAAATGGCCATTTTTTCCTTCTTTTTATGCATGAAATACCAGCAACGGAGTATTGGTGTGAAATACCATTTTTTTGGCCAGGCTCGGATTAAACAATCTTGATATCATTCCCCGCTTGTGGGTTGTAAGTGCCAAGACATCAACGTTTTCATGCTCCAGGTAACTCGACAGTGTTTCCAGCACATCTTTTCCCATCAGTAGTTTGCAGTCAAATTTTTTCGATTCGTATTTCTTTTGCAATATATCTTTCATCCCTTCCAAACGTGCCAAATCCCAGCTTGATTCATCCGGTTCGCCAACATGGGCACAGGTAAGGCCGATGTTAAACGGAAGCAGAATATCCATTAGCTTGTCGAGAGCCGCAAAATCTTTTGCATCAAAATTGGTTGCGTATAAAAATTCGGAGAATTCGGTTACCGGTCGTTCCGTCATTTCTTCGGGGACAATTAATACCGGCACAGTTGCATTGTACATGATGTCGGCCGTAACACTTCCCACAGTTCCCGACCACGATTTGTCGCCGCCACACCCAATTACAATCAGTTTGGGTTGATGCTCGCGGGCATAGCCCAAAATATCTTCATCGGCAAATCCGGGTTTTAAAATGAAATCAGTTGTAACGGTTTCCCATTTTTGTTTGCCTATGCTTTTTGCCAGTTTTGTAACAAAGTCTTTAAAGTTTTTATTTGCATTTTTATCGGCTTGTTGAGTATCCTGCAACAGTGATGAATCGTAAGGATAAATTTCTCCGTATGGAATTATAAATTTTGCAGGACTAATGTACGAGTGTATAATAACAAGTTCGGCGTTTATATGGCTGGCAATGTTAAAGGCCAAACGTGCCGATTTCTCCGATACCGCTGAAAAATCGACCGGAACCAGGATCTGCCGGACCTTCGTCTTTTCTTTTTTCAGTTTGTCATCGGGTTTTAATCCAAGTAAATAATCAACTTCTGATAGTGCTTCCTTAATGTCCTCTTCAAGAATTTTAATCCTGATGGTTGAGCTTGATGTTCCTTCGATTAAATATAAATCTTCCAGTTCGCATTTAATCTCTTTTGCCTCTAAACGCATTTTTAAAATGTGCGCTTTTGAATAGGGCAATGTTACCAACGTAATTAGTTTTTCACTCATGGCTAAAGTATTAGTGTTTCTGTATCAGTTTATATGCTTAAAAGGCAAGATTAGTTTCATTTTATTCGCTGATCTTTTGCCTAAAGGCCTTAAAGCATGAGCCCTCTCATGTTTTTTCAATCGCTGGTGAAATTGGGCACTATCATCGGCTTCTTTATCATTTTTTTGATAAGACCTGATGTATGTTACATTTCTGTGGGCGGAAAATCGTTACATTCACCTGCTCATGCTAAAAACAATATAAAATGTTTCAAAAATCAACATACATAGCCAGAAGAAACGAGCTTAAACAAAAGATTGGAAAAGGACTGATTCTGCTTTTAGGGAACGATGAATCGTCGATGAATTATGCCGATAATACTTATCATTTCCGACAAGACAGTACTTTCCTTTATTATTTTGGTATTCAGCATCCGGGACTGGCCGCAGTAATTGATATTGACAACAACAGGGAAGTGATTTTTGGAAACGACTACACCATCGACGATATTGTTTGGATGGGACCGCAACCAACCATTCAGGAACGCGCCGAAAGCTGCGGAGTGAGTATGGTTCAGGAACTCAGAAAACTTTCGGGAATGATGGACATGGCAACGCAAATGGGGCAAAAAATTCATTTTCTACCACTTTACCGGCCCGAAAATAAAATTAAGCTGCTCGAATTGCTTGATGTAGCTCCCAAAGATGTGATGAATACTTTTTCGCTCGATCTGGTTAAAGCAGTAGTTAGCCAACGCGAAATAAAGACGGCTGAGGAAATTGAACAGATTAACGAAGCCGTTAATGTTTCGGTTGATATGCATGTGGCAGCCATGAAATTTGTTCGTCCGGGAATGACAGAAGCTCAGGTGGCTGCGGAGATACATAAAGTGGCGCTGGCCGCAGGCGGTAATATTGCTTTTCCGATTATTGCCACCATAAACGGACAAACTTTGCACAACCATTATCATGGGAATACCGTTAAGGAAGGCGATTTATTTTTGGTTGATGCCGGATACGAAAACAACATGTGTTATGCCGGTGATTTGTCGAGCACCATTCCGGTAAGTAAATTGTTTACTTCCGAGCAAAAGGATATTTATGAAATTACGCTTGCTGCACATCAGGCTGCAGTTGACGCACTGGAGTTTGGGAAACCTTTTAAAAATGCGCACATAGCTGCCTGCACCACCATTTTTAATGGAATGAAAACCCTTGGTTTTACAAAAGGCGATGCCATGGATGCCTTTCATGAAGGAGCACACGCTTTGTTTTTTCCATGCGGAACAGGGCACATGATGGGACTCGATGTACACGACATGGAAGACCTTGGCGAGGTATGGGTTGGTTACGATGGTCAGCCTAAAAGCACACAGTTTGGACTAAAATCGTTGCGGCTGGCAAAACCGCTTCAGGCCGGGCATGTATTTACAATTGAACCCGGAGTATATTTTATTCCCGAGTTGATTGATTTGTGGCGCGGACAAAATAAGTTTAACGACTTTATTAACTGGGAAAAAGTAGATAGTTACCGCAATTTTGGAGGTATCAGAAACGAAGAAGATTTTGTGATGACAGAAAATGGTGCCCGTTTGTTGGGGAAACCCAAACCAAAAACCATTAAAGAGCTTGAAGCTTTAAGGTAAGCCGGCACGATGAAGGTGTGTAAAAAACACCTTCTTAACATTGGCCGTTTTAAACTCATTCAACTTAAAAAAAGGATTACTTTTGCCCCAAATTAAAAATGCATGAAGAAGTTTTTTTTTACTTGCTTTTTTAGTGTTCAGTTCGCAATGTATTTTTGCACAAAACGAGATAGGCCCTGAAGGGAATAAACTTTTATGGACATTTCTTGTTTTGCTGGCTGTAACTGCTGCTTTTGTTTTTACTGCCAAGCCGTTTAAAAAGAAGCCGCAGAAAGAAAAAAAGCCATTGTTTCCAAACCGAAAGGTGCTTATAACATTGGAAAAAGATGCCTTGTATTATCCTGATAATTTGAGTTTAACCGTTAAGAACATGGGGAATATCGACATCGACCTGGATCAACCTTTGTTGGTATTCGACAATTTCTGGCTCAAGCGTAAATTCAAATTAAAAGGAATGGGAAACCGCACCTTTTATCCTTTGTATTTGGAAAAGGGCAAAACACATACTTTACAAATTGATTTAAGCCGTTTTTACGGTCACGATAAACGATTGAAAAAATTTCCCAAGGCAAAGGTGTATTTAGCCGATGTAAAAGGGAAAAAATTGGGCAGCAAGTCTGTTTTTTTACGTAAAACTTTGTTTAAATTTTAATGAGAAACTGGAAATTTAATCACATTGATTTTTCAACTTACCCCGACTATGAAGAGAATGATTTAGGTGTTATTTGGTCCCCCGAAAAAACAAAGTTTAAGATTTGGGCACCCACTGCTAAAATGGTTGAATTAAGGCTTTACAAAGATGGAGTGAGTGGTGAAGCTTATCACAAAACAAACCTGCAGCAGTTCGAAAACGGAATCTGGTCGACCTTTTTAACCGGCGATTACGACGGGAAATTTTACACCTTCAGGGTAAACGACGGAGAGTGGTTGGAAGAAGTGCCGGGGATTTATGCTCGTTGTGTTGGTGCAAACGGAATGCGCGGAATGATTTACAATCCCAATAAAACAAATCCCGAAAATTGGATTGAAGATAACGGACCACGCTTCGAAAGTTTTACCGATGCCGTTTTGTACGAAACACACGTACGCGATTTTTCAATTGCTGAAAATTCAGGAATTCAGAACAAGGGTAAATATTTGGGTTTTACCGAAGAAGGAACAAAAACCGTTGATGGCGTAAAAACAGGTCTCGATCACTTGAAGGAACTTGGAGTTACGCATGTACATTTGCTTCCTGTAAACGATTTTGTTACAGTTGATGAGGAAAAGCCACTCGAAAAATACAATTGGGGATACGATCCTCAACATTATAATGCACTCGAAGGTTCGTATGCTACAAATCCGTACGACGGCAAGGTGCGAATTCTGGAATTTAAAAAGCTGGTGCAATCGCTGCACAACAGCGGAATTGGAGTAATTCTTGATGTGGTTTTTAATCACACTTACTTTGCTAAAGAGTCGGTATTCAATCAGATTGTACCGGGTTACTTTTACAGGCAAAAGCCCGACGGAACTTTTGCAAATGCATCGGGTTGCGGCAACGAAATTGCCTCCGAGCGTTCAATGGTGCGCAGGTACATCATTAATACACTAAAATATTGGGTCGAAGAATTTCATGTTGATGGTTTTCGTTTTGATTTAATGGGAATTATCGACACGCAAACCATGCAGGAAATTCGTGCCGAACTCAATAAGATAGATAAGGGACTGTTTTTATACGGAGAAGGCTGGGCTGCAGATCAGAGTCCAATGGCGGAAGAGCAGCGTGCTGTAAAGCAAAACACTTCACAATTACATGGAATTGCCAGTTTCAACGACGATTTTCGTGATGCACTCAAAGGAAATCACGGCGATAAAAAATCGAAAGGTTTTGTAAGTGGTTTGGGATTGCACGAAGAGTCGGTCAAATTTGGTATTGCCGGAGCAGTTTATCATCCGCACGTTAATCCTGCTTATATCGATTCGGCTTTCATTCCATTGGGCAACTGAACCCGATCAGTGTATCAACTATGTTTCGTGCCACGATAATTATACGCTTTGGGACAAGCTAAAACAAAGTTTGCCAAAGGCGGGCGATGAGGAGTTGAGAAGGCGAATGAAACTGGCCGGAGCGCTGGTGTTAACTTCGCAGGGAGTACCCCTTTTACATGCCGGAGTTGATTTTTGCCGAAGTAAAAACGGGAATGGAAATTCGTATAAATCGCCCGATTCGGTGAATCAAATCGACTGGGATCGCAAAAATACCTACATCGATGTTTTTGAATATTTCCGCAAATTAATTGCACTGCGTAAAAACCATCCGGCTTTGCATTTCCCAAAGGCCGAACAAATTCGCAGAGGACTTAATTTCTGTACCAGCTATCAGATTGGAGTTGTATCATATTGTATCGACGGCAAACCGGTTGGCGACAACTGGAATAAAATGATACTTATTTTTAACGGCAACGAAAAAGAAGTTGAAATTGATTTGCCCGAAGGAAATTACCGGATAATGGCCAACGGAGTTGACATTAACGAAGAGGGTATTGGAGAAGCGCTTAAAGATAAAGTGCTGGTAGAACCTCTATCGATGAGCCTATTGGTGGCTGTTTAATTACAGTAAAAGAGCTGGTATAACTAATGGTTTAATAGTAGGCCAGCTGTATGTTTTCTGATAATCTGCACGATATATTTTTTACGGAGTAGTAAGACTCATTTGCTTTTCGAATTTCAAAAAACGGATTGGAATGATACACTTTTTTGGGGCTGTCGTTTTCCAGGTCGTTAATAAACAAAGGCAATGTTGTTCTGATATTGTCTAAAACCAAATGATCCAGGTTTTCATGTTCGGCAAAATATTCGGTAAATAGTTTTCCGCAGCCAATAATCTTTGCTCCGTTTGACATGCATTTTTTAATGAGTTTACCTGCCGTATAGTAGTGGTTTTCGCCTGCATTTACCAATACATAATCTGCCCAAAGTAGATCGTTTGTATGTAGTTTGTCAGTGTTCAGGTCAATGATTTTTCGTTCCCAGGTTATCGGAAGTAAAATAGATATCAGTAACAATTCGCGTGGAGGGAACACCGGTTTTTGCGCAAATAGTTTTAAAAATGGATTAAAAATTCCATTTCGAGGGTGAATTTTCAGGTCCTATAATTAATACTTTCATTTCTGTACTTTTTAATGTTTTCAACAAAATAAAAGCATCCGAATTTTATTTAAAAGAATTTGGGATTAGGGGAACAGAATTGGTGCAGGTGAAGTAAAAAAGGGAGAAGTGGCAGTTATCAGGGGTGAATGGCATTCGCCACTAAGGTTATTCAGGTAACTGTTTGCAAGCGTTTTTACCTCAGGGCTTTCTTCACTTGCAGGCTGTATTGGCGCGAAACATGAATGGGTTGGGGGTAGTCGTAAAGTTCGAGTTTAATGCCGTAAGTGCCTTTAGAAACCTTTTGAATGTAGTTTTTATTTACGATACATGAACGATGACAACGAACCATTTCATCGTGTTTGGCAAAAAGAGCCTCCGTGTTTTTTAAGGTATTCCGAATAAGTTTTTTACTGAGTTTATTGTCAGTTTTATACACCACTTCAATGTAGTTGTTGGCCGATTTTATCAATACAATTTCGTTCAGAAAAAGGTGAAAGTATTCTGATTTATTTTCCGATTGAAATTCAATCTTTGGATTTTCAACCGCGTTTGGCTCAACTTTTTGTGCCGGAGTTTCGGTGCTTAGTTCTTCCAGCTTTTTTTTGAGTAAATAGAACTGGTTAAAAACGACAAGGATTACAGCGGCTGAAATCGAAATAATAACGATAATTATGGCAATGTGAAAACTGATTGGAATTCGGCCAACATATTTTGCAAAAAAGGTAAAAGCTACCGAGTTTGAAATAACAAAAAGCAGATCGATACTAATTTCCTTTTTTATTGTCCAGCGTTCTTCAGAAAATGCTTTGGTAAAAAACGAAGGAATTACCAAACGAAACAGACTGAGCAAAACAAGTGTGATTGCGCCAAAGGTGGCCAGTATGATTAGGCGATTGTTAAAATCAGGATTTTGAATGTTAAAGGGCTCAAAAAACAATAAAAACAAAAAAATACCCAGGCTCACAAAACCAATGGATCTTACATTGATTTTCAGGTTATCGTTAAAGGGATATTTTTTGTTGAGCGAACCTAACATATTCTGTGCGGAGTTTTATCCTGTTTAAAAAATAGCCAGTAGTAAATCGATTTCTTTTGCCGGAATATTAAACATGCGTCCAACATCGTGGTTGGTTAAAATACCATGATAAATATAAACTCCTTTACGAAATCCCTGCGATGCTTTTATGTAGTTGTCAACTCCGCCATTGTTGCCAATGGCCAGTAAAATAGGAATTAATATGTTACTCATTGATATGGAAGCGGTGCGCGCAACCATGGACGGAGTATTAGGCACACAGTAGTGCACTACGCCATGTTTTGTATAAGTTGGATTATTAAAATCGGTACATTTCGACGTTTCAAAACAGCCTCCCTGGCTCACATTCAAATCAATAATTACTGAACCCTCTTTCATTTGTTTTACCAAATCTTCGCTTACCTTAAATTTAGGCGGAGTATTAAACGATGTGGCACCAATAACTGCGTCGGCCGAAACCAGTGCTTTTCGCAAAACTTTCGGGTAAAAAACAGATGTGAATATGCGGCGACCCAATTTTTCTTCCAGTTTGCTGAGTTCGTAAACCGATGTGTCGAAAACCTTTACAAAAATTCCCAGTCCAAGTGCCGCCCGGGCAGCATATTCTGCCGCTGTACTGGTACCAATAATTACCAGTTCGGCGGGTGTTACTCCGGTAACTTCGCCAAATAAAACGCCTTTACCGTTACGCGAGTTGCTTAAATATTCGCTTGCAATTGTAATGGATGTTACTCCTGCAATTTGGCTCATTTGATGTACAAAAGGTAAAAATCCCTCTTCGTTTTCCAGGTATTCGAAGGCAATTGTTGTTACCTTTTTTTGCATCATTTTCTGAATCGATTCGTTGCAATGTGCCTGAATCTGCATGTTTGAAAGAATAACCTGGTTGCCTCTTAATGCGTCAATTTCTTCACAGTCGAAAGGGGCAATTCGCAAAATAATATCGCACTGGAAAGTTTCTTCTTTTGTTTCTACGATTGTTGCTCCTGCTTTGCGGTATGCTTCGTTAAAATAACTGGCCGATTTTCCGGCATCTTTTTCAATCAGAATCTCATGTCCGTATGATACCAAAAGATCAACTGCCTGGGGTGTTAGTGGCACTCTGTACTCAACTTTGGAATAATCGGAAGGGATACCAATTTTAATTTTTTGCCCTTTCTTTTTAATTTCCAACATCTCTTCTTTGGGCAGTAACATGGTCTTTGGTATCGAAACCTTTTCTTTTGCCTTTTCCATTGCTGAAGTGTAATTTAATTTTCGTTTTTAACGACTACCAATTTACAAGCAAAAGGGGAGTTTTCAAAATTTATAATGAGAAGGTGAATTTCGAATTTCAGAATAGAGTAAAGCTCTTATTTATATTGTTTTAGCCGAAATAATTCGCGAATTGTCCTCTTGAACTTCAATTTTCACCTCCACCAAGGTATCGGGAAGTAAAGATTCGATCATCTCGGGCCATTCAATTAAACAATAATCACCGCTGTAAATGTAGTCTTCATATCCTAAATCAAAGGCTTCTTCAATGTCTTTAATCCGGTAAAAATCGAAATGAAAGATCGACTTCATTTCTTGGGTCATGTATTCGTTAATTAATGCAAAAGTAGGGCTGGTTACGTTGTCTTTCGATCCCAGAATCCGGCACACCGACTGAATAAAAGTGGTTTTTCCGGCTCCCATTTTTCCATAGAAGGCAAACACTCTTTCTTTTGGAAAGTGCTTTATTAACTCTTCGGCAACACCGTTAAGCTCCGCTAATGATTTTACTTTTTTCGAGAACATTTTTCGAGAACATTTTTTGCAATAATACAAAAAGTGTGAAATATAATTGGGTGTATAATTTAAAATACGATAAAAATCAGGGAAATGCTTGTAACAGAGGGGGCTGTTTTTCGGTAAAATGTTTTAATTTTGCGAGAAATAATAAAAAATCATTTCATTATGAGTATTCCAGCTGAATTGAAATATACGCAAGACCACGAATGGGTGCGCGTTGAAGGTAACGTTGCTGTTGTGGGTGTAACTGACTTTGCTCAAGGCGAACTAGGCGATGTTGTGTTTGTTGAAATTGAAACCGAAGGAGAGACTTTGGATAAAGGGGAAACTTTTGGTACTGTTGAGGCAGTAAAAACAGTTTCTGATTTATTTATGCCTGTTGGTGGTGAAGTTACTGAGTTTAATGAAGCATTGGCTGACGATCCGGAGTTGGTGAACAAAGATCCTTACGGCGAAGGCTGGATGATAAAAATTAATATTGCGGATGCTGCGGAATTGGATGAGCTGATGGATGCTGAAGCATACAAAGCAATGATTGAAGCTTAATAAATTCTATTGAAATATACTGAGGCGTAACTTTTTGTTGCGCCTTTTTTGTTTTTAGTAAATGTTGATTTAAATAAATAAGGCGCCTCAACCCAAGAATTGATGTTCTTAGTGATATTTATAGGCGTCTTGGTAAATGTAGTTTTGAGATAAACGATATTTTCTATTAGTTTGGGTAAAAGTTAAAAACCAAAACATTTATAAATGAATACTTTAATTGCCGGATTTATTGGGCCTCAGGAGATTATTATTATCGTAGTAATGATGTTGTTTGTAATTCTACCCATTTTTATTGTGGTTGTAATTATAAGATCGCTGAAAAGAAGAAAAGATACGAAATGGTCGGGAGAGGAAGTTGAGAAACAATTTAAGAAATACCAGGAATCCGATTTTACGAAACAAAACATCAGAGAATATTATCCGGTTAAGGAAGGGAATAAAATTACTTTAATTCAATTTAGTGAAATTGTAGATTTTTCAACAGCAAACAATTTTGTGTTTTTAACCGATGTGAGTGGGAAAGACTATTTAGTGGATTCAAATCTTAGTGATTTGGAGAATAAGTTACCCAAAGATTTTATTAGAGTCCATAAGTCGACAATACTAAATAGTAAATTAATTAGTGAAGTTAAAAAAATGGCAAACGGGAGGTACGATTTAATAATGAAATGCGAGAAACCCCGAATTATTTCGTGTAGCAAAAGTTACAATGAAAAGATTAAAACTATAATTGATTTTTAGATGAGTATCCTATATTAAATAGAAAACCCAGCCGAAAAGCTGGGTTTTTTATTTGCAAACCCTATAAAAGAGTGAACCAATTTTAAGTTGTACCCAAGACCTGGGTGGTCTCGGGTTTATTTGAATTGTTTGTTATCCGCATTTTGAGTTACCACAGGTAAGACAGGTTAAACAGCCTTCCTGGTAAACAACATCGTCCGAACCACATTCTCCACATTTTGCATCATCTGCTCTTGTACCGTCCTCAATGTATTTTTTCAGGGTACGGGCAACACCTGCTTTCCACGAGTTGATTGTTTCGTTGTCGAGTTGCAAACTTGTTACCAGTTCCACAATTTTATGGATAGGCATTCCGTGACGTAAGGTACCCGAGATTAGTTTTGCATAGTTCCAGTAAACCGGATTAAACTTGTGCGATAATCCTTCGATGGTAGTTTTGTAACCACGTTTGTTTGCATATTGGAAATCGTAGCGCGAGTCTTCACCTTCCCAGCTTTTAATAATATAACCTTTTGTTACCGAACGTGGCAATAGAATTCCGTCTTCGTCGTCGTGTAACCCGGTAAAGATTTCGTAGGGTTTGCCATCCATTAATCCAAGGAAAGCAATCCATTTTTCTTTGTTGTTTTGGAAACGAACAACATCTGCTTCCAGTTTTTCAGGACGTTTGGTTGGGAAAGCACTGCCTTCTTTTTTCTTTTCGGTTGCGTCATTCGAAAGAAGAACACCCGAGCGCGAACCATCGCGGTAAACGGTTACACCTTTACAGCCGCTTTTCCATGCTTCAAAGTACAGTTGACCTACTAATTCTTGTTTTGCATCGGCAGGTAAATTAATGGTTACACTAATTGAGTGATCCACCCATTTCTGGATTTTACCCTGCATGCGTACTTTGTTCATCCAGTCAACATCGTTTGATGTAGCTTTGTAGTAGGGCGACTGTGCAACAAATTTATCCAGTTCTTCC
This sequence comes from uncultured Draconibacterium sp., assembly GCF_963675585.1. Classification (NCBI taxonomy): domain Bacteria; kingdom Pseudomonadati; phylum Bacteroidota; class Bacteroidia; order Marinilabiliales; family Prolixibacteraceae; genus Draconibacterium; species uncultured Draconibacterium sp. The sequence continues at coordinate 764,340 of NZ_OY776411.1, read as the reverse complement.
TGGCTGTATTCGCGGCTGGTATCAATTCCGTTAATAGCCATCCATGTTTTAAAGTGGTGGTGGAAAACGGTGTATTCTTCCCAGTGGTCACCAACTTCATCCACAAAGTCAACGCGCACATCCTTATCGTTTGGATTTACTTTACGGCGACGTTTGTAAACAGGAAGGAAAACAGGTTCGATTCCGGAAGTTGTTTGAGTCATCAAACTGGTAGTTCCGGTAGGAGCAATGGTTAACAAGGCAATGTTTCTTCGGCCGTATTTTACCATTTTTTCGTACAGAACCGGATCCGCATCTTTTATGCGGTTAATCATCGGATTGTTTTTCTCTCTTTCGGCATCGTAAATGGAAAAAGCTCCACGATCTTTAGCAAGATAAACCGATGAACGGTAAGCTTCAAGAGCAACAGTTTTATGAATTTCTTCAGAGAAATCAGTTGCATTGTCGCTTCCATAGCGCAAACCAAGTGCTGCAAGCATGTCGCCTTCGGCAGTTATACCAATTCCGGTACGACGACCTTCGTTAGCTTTATTTTTAATGTTGTTCCAAAGGTTTCTTTCGGTATACTTAATGTCCTCAGCCTCAGGGTCGGCATCTACTTTTGCAATAATTGCATCAATTTTTTCCAATTCAAGATCGATGATATCGTCCATGATACGTTGTGCATAATGAACGTGTTCTTTGAATAAATCAAAATTGAATTTGGCTTCTTTTGTAAATGGATTCTCAACGTATGAGTATAAGTTAATGGCCAGTAAACGACAGCTGTCGTATGGGCACAACGGAATTTCGCCACAAGGATTTGTAGAAACGGTACGGTATCCAAGGTCGGCATAACAATCTGGTACCGATTCGTTAATAATGGTATCCCAGAAAAGAATTCCCGGCTCTGCTGATTTCCATGCATTTTTTACAATCTTATCCCAGATTTTTGCAGGGTCAGTGGTTTTTGTATAAACAGCTTTACCTGTAATTGGGTATTGTTGCTGGTATGAAGTTCCTGCTTCAACCGCTTGCATAAAGTCGTCTTGAATTTTAACTGAAACGTTTGCCCCGGTTACTTTACCTTGTTCCAGTTTGGCATCAATAAAACTTTCCGAGTCGGGGTGTTTTACCGATACTGAAAGCATAAGTGCTCCACGGCGTCCGTCCTGTGCAACTTCGCGTGTAGAGTTCGAATAACGTTCCATAAAAGGTACAATACCGGTTGAAGTAAGCGCCGAATTTTTAACCGGTGAACCTTTGGGACGGATGTGCGAGAGGTCGTGTCCTACACCTCCGCGACGTTTCATCAATTGAACCTGTTCCTGGTCAATTTTCATAATCCCTCCATACGAATCAGAATCGCCATCGTTACCAACTACAAAACAGTTGGAAAGTGATGCAATCTGATAACTATTCCCTATTCCGGTCATTGGCCCACCTTGTGGCACAATGTATTTGAAATCTTTTAATACGTTGTAGATTTCGTCTTCGGTAAGAGGGTTGGGATAACGTTCTTCGATTCGGGCAATTTCTTTTGCCAATCGTTTGTGCATGTCATCGGGGGTTCGTTCAAATATATTCCCGAAAGAATCTTTAAGGGCATATTTGTTTACCCATACTCGTGCTGCTAAATCATCTCCTTTGAAGTACTCGAGCGAGGCTTTTACTGCTTCTTCCTGAGAGTAAATTTTTTTGCCTGCCGGGGCTTTCACAGATACTTCGTTTATTGCCATGTTTTTTCCTAAATAGTGAATTAAAAGTTACTAAAATGTATTTATTGAATTCAAGGTTTCTGTCATTCTTAATTGTGTATCGCAAGATAAAACAGAAAACAAACTTTTGGAAAGTTTTCTCAAACAAAATGAAAATAAGTTATCAACTTTTAAGTGTTATCTAGCAGAAAAAGAGGAAGTTATATATTTGATAGCTGTAAAAAGTTTACCAAAACGGAAAATAATTTGCTTTGAAAACGAAATTTATTCTATTGAATCTTTGGCATAAAAAGTCAAATATTTGAAGCACTATTTGCTAACAAAAACTATGCAAAATCGATTTCGGTGTTAAAAACTTTTTTTATGATAAGTTTTGTTGAACCGACATTTTTTTCTACGTATTTTTTGCTTGTTCCAGATGCATTTTTAAGTTCATTTTTGTTGTTAAGGAGTAGGTTTAATGCGCCTTTTAACTGATTAAAATCATGTATTGAAAATGCACCTTTTGCTTCAACAAGATCAACCGCTTCTTTGAATTTTTTATAATTCGGACCAAAAATAATTGGAAGACCAAAAGTCGCTGCTTCTAAAATATTATGAATGCCAACTCCGAAGCCACCGCCTATGTATGCTAGGTTTCCGTACTGATACAAGGACGAAAGAATTCCAATTGAATCAATTATTAACACCTGTTGGTTTCCGATGTCTGAATTTTGGATTTTGCTGAACGATATGGCGGGCTTTTTCAACATTTGGTGAATTCTGTTGATATTGGCGGCCGAAACTTCGTGCGGAGCGATGATGAATTTTACCTTGTTTGTATCTTCCAGATTGTTAATAAACTCTATAAGCAGCTCTTCATCGGGTTTCCAGGTGCTGCCAGCAACAACTATCATCGAACCTGATCTGAACTTTTCAACAATATCGAATTGTTTTGCACCGCGTGCGATGCTTGCAACCCGATCAAAACGGGTGTCGCCCGAAATGGTGTAGTTATTAATTCCTGCAGCCGATAACAATTCGCCGGATAGTTTATTCTGAATAAATAAGTGTTCGAAACTGAATAACATTTTGCGGTACCATTTTCCCCAGGGAGTGTTTTTAAAAAACTGTTGCTTTTCGCGAAAGATGGCCGAAACAATATAAAGTGGTATGTGTCGCGCTTTTAATTCAGTAATAAAATTGTACCAAAACTCGTATTTTACAAAGAATACTTTTTCGGGTTTTACAATGTTTAAAAAACTGCATGCATTGCTTTTGGTGTCCATGGGTAAGTAGCAAACCACATCGGCTCCTTCGTAGTTTTTTCTGATTTCGTAACCCGAAGGCGAAAAAAACGTGAGTATGATTTTATATTCCGGAAATTGTTTTTTTGTTGCTTCAATTACCGGCCGGCCTTGCTCAAACTCGCCTAACGACGCACAGTGAAACCATAAATAACGCGCGTTGGCATCCACCTTTGCTTGTAGTTGGCTTTGCCAGTTTTTTCTGCCGGTTACCATAAATTTTGCTTTTTCGTTAAAAAGCGCTGCCACCCGAATCAGGGCACTGTAGAAATAGATTCCTAAATTATAGAATAAGGTCATTTGCAAATTGGTTTAGTAATATTGCCGCTCGTTTAAGTATTCGTAAATGGTTACATTTATTAAAAGAAGAAGAAACAGAAATCCAAGTTTTTCAACCGGTACACCAAAAAATCCGGCTCCCATAATGTGGTTTGAGTTGTAAATAACTACAGGCAAGCTATTTAACACTCCCGATACAATAATAAAGGGCACAAGTGTTACAAAGTAACTCAGATAAAATTTTGTGTAATGTTTTTTAAACCGGTTTCGGAATACAGTATACCCCAAATAAATGGCAGTTAAAAAGAAGGTGAAAAACGTAAACATATTTTGTCGGAACGAATAGGCCAGCACTCCGCTAATTGAAAGCAATGCCAAGCTGAGGATAATAAATACCCCGGGTTGTTCAAAGTTTTCGAGCCTGATTTTAAACCACTCGTAAATGTAAACCGATGATAGTGGAAGAATTAAAAAGGAAAGCCATTCTTCTATGGGAACATTAAGAGGTTCAATGCCGGTAATGTAGTCGGGGTTGAAGCTCCAGATTCCGAGCTCGGTAAAACGCATGTCCCACATAACAAAAATAGCACCTGCAAAAATGGAGGCCGGCAAAAGGTATCTCAGGCGAAATACAAAACGTACCTTTTTTTGTGTGCTCAGTACCAGTGGAATTAGCAGATAAATAAGCAGCAACAATAAATACGTTAGATTTTTAATTTCCATTTTTTTGAATTTGCGGGCAAAGTTATATCATTTATTAAAAAATGAATTGAAGTCGCGATAAATTAATTCTGAATTACAAAAGTTGTGATGCTCTGCTCCGGTAACCCAATTGTGTTTTTAAGATTTACATTTTCCAGTCTTGTTAAATCATTCTTTTCAGAAGTTTCAAAACGTTTGGCAATTTCTGCAAGGTTTAAAAATATATTTTGCTCTTGTCTGCTTCGGTTTATGCAAACAATAACCAATTCTCTGTTTGTGTTTTTGTAAGCCGAAATTTTTAGTTCTTGCGATGTTTCAGTTTCTACCGATATTCGTTTTGCACCTGGACGAACAAAGCGCGAATAATTGCCCAGTCCCCAAAGCAATTTTGATTCGTAAATAGTTCCTCCGGTTTCACTTTTGTCGATATAAACCAGCCCGTCTTTAAAATCATACGGACTGACTGCGATCCACCACTGCCAGGCACTGGCATTTGCAATTGTTAAATCGGAGTGAATTACATTGGTAACAAAAAGTGCGGTTTCCATGCCCAAATCACGTTTGTTGCCTTTAAAACCATCGTTGTCTCCAAGAACACAAAATTCACTCATCCCGAATTCCAGAGTTGGATCAATCAAATTAATTTCTGCTTTTAATTTGCTGCGTACTTCGCCTAATACGTTGTCGTTTGTTGTGGTGAAGTAACTGTGCCCGGCAATTTTATGCGCCATATTCGGAACATTGCCAATGTAATTTTCCGATTCAGGCGAAAAAAAATCTTTAATCTGAAATCCACGCTGGGCATCATTTCCACGGTCGTATAAATGATTCAGCTGCCCGGCTTCGGCAATTTCAATTTTTGTTGTAAGTGCGGCTGTTTTCAAATCATTTCCCAAAATCCGGCAGAGTTCTGCAATTTCAGAGTTGGTCCACGGCGATCCTTCCTGCCCGTCTTTCCAGTCCCACTGCGGTTCGTTTACCGGCGAAAGATAGTCAAACAAAATGCCTTCGTTTTGCTGAATGTTTTGAGTTACATCGATTAAAAACCGGCTAAATTTTGGAATGTTTTCTTTTGGCAGATTTACCGAATTTCCACCATCCGAATTTGCTCTGCCGTTTTTTGTCAGCCAAATCGGCGGGCTGTTAACAAAACCAATAAAACTTTGGGTGCCACGTTCTTTTGCAGCCTGTAAAAACCAACGTTGCCCACTTTGTTTACCCCAATTGTAGCTGCCATCTTTTTGAAGGAAACATTCCGAACGACGCCAGGTGTCGTTTATATTTGTTTCACCTACCTGGTCGGCGCTTCCTCCGCCAATGTTAAACCGCCAGCAACTTAATCCAATTCCGTTGGGCGATCCGTCTGGTTTTGTGTCTAAACTAAAAAGCAGATCGGCAACTTTGTTTTTTTGTTCGTCGGGCCAATTGCCCACATACTGGCAACTCCATGCATCGGATGCTCCAAAATTATGGATGGTTTGAAAGGTAATTTCGGGATTTATTTGAACGTGAAGGGTAGAATCGTCACCCGACGCTTTATCATTTTTCGGACTGCAACTAAAAAATAGTACAGCTGAAAGAAGGATTAGTATTGGTTTGATCATTTTGTGATGGTTTAAGTCTTGTCTAAATTAAAAAATAAAGGCACAACATTCGAATTGCTGTGCCTTTAAATATATGGTTTGTTGTTTTTTTAGAATTTCATTTTTGCCAACTCTTCCGGCTTATCATCACCCGAAATGGCTCTCATTCTGAATGAGTACGAATATCCGTTTTCAGTTAGTCGGTATTCATCGTGTGTCCATGCTCCCCAGCTGTCGTCGCCACCAACACCCATTTGTTTGTAATCGATGTTAACCGATGTAAGGTCGCGTGGTTTTACGTCGTTTACATGTCGGTTCACCACTTTCACTCCCGCAATCTGACGGCCATCTGTTCTTTCCAGACTTTCGAAATCTTCCATGATATTATGGTGAGCACTTACCTGCATTAGCGGCATTCCACTGAAAAGTAATCCATTTCCTGCATTGTCGGTGATGGTTACCCAGCGAACATCGGTTTTGTTGCCGTTTTCCTGTGGACGCAAATAAGCCCAGTACTGATCGGCTACACTTCCTTTGTATAAACCAACAAAGGCGCCTGTTTTTCTGTCTTCGTATGATTCCTGCGGACCGCGGCCCAGCCACGACATTTGGTTGAAACTACGAGGCATCACCAAATTCATTCCCATTCGAATAATCTCAGGGAGTTCCTTTTTAGTCATTTTAAAACTGTTTTCAACAATAACATCGCCCGAGCCTAAAACGGTGTAGGTTGTATTGTATTTGGCAATTTGTTCACCGCTTTCATTCACCAGGTCAAAATCGAATGTAACATTTACAGGACTTGCAGAACTGTTCGATGCCAGCGAGATGTTTTTGCTTTCGCCACCTTCCAGCCACCTTTTGCTGCTTCTGTTTACATCAACCGATTTTACTTTGCGGTTTTTACCTGCTTCGCGCCACACCCGGCTTCTTTTGTACAAGTTATTCCCAAAGTCGTTGTCGATAGGAGCACGCCAGAAATTCGGAATCGGACCACTTTGAATGAACTCCATTTCACCTTTTTTGAAGCTGGTGATTACACCGGCAGCTTTATCAAAAGTAACTGCAAAATCTTCGCCGGTTACCACAACTTCAGTGTCTGTTTCGTGCGACGAAATTGCAGGCAGATTAGCCAGATTTGTCTTTTTTACCGGAACGAAAACAGGCAATTCAAATTGCTCTTGCGCCATCACAGAACCTGCGTTAACCAAACTCCAGTCTTCTTTTAAACTGGCTTTTATATTCAGGAAATATTCTACGCCAGGTTCAGGAGTTACTGCAAAATCAATTTTTACGGTCTGTGTTTCATTCGGAGCCAGCTCCAGGTTTCCAAGATTCCCGTTGTCGACTACTTTGCCGTCTCCCATTACTTCCCAAACAAAATTGAATTTATCGAGATTAAGGAAAGCATATTTGTTTTTTATTGAAACCGTTCCCGATTTTAAATTAACCGCATCAAAACCAATGTATTGATACACTTTTTTTACTTCCAGCAAATGAGGTTTTACTGCACGGTCGGGATCAACCAAACCGTTGTTACAGAAGTTACCGTCAGATGGAACAGTGTCAGGACCAAAGTCGCCACCGTATGCCCAGTACTCTTCACCGGCATCGTTGGTTGTTAAAAGTCCCTGGTCAACCCAGTCCCAGATAAAACCACCCTGCAGCACATCGTATTCTTCAATAACATCCCAATAATCTTGTAAGTTTCCAACGCTGTTTCCCATGGCATGCGCGTATTCGCACTGAATAAGTGGCATGTCGGCTTTCTCTTTTGCAAATTTTACCATGCCTTCAATTCGCATGTACATGGGGCAATTAATATCGGTGTTTCCAACTCCGTGTGCCTGCTCGTATTGAACCGGGCGTGTGTTGTCAACTGCTTTTAGGTATTCGTAGGTTGCTTCAAAGTTTACACCATTTCCGGCTTCGTTACCCAATGACCAAATTACAACACATGGTTGGTTTTTGTCGCGTTGGTACATGTTGCGTGTGCGGTACAAATGCGCTTCTTTCCAATCTTCGTTTTTGGCAAGCGATTCAGGACCGTAACCCATTCCGTGCGATTCAATATTGGCTTCGTCAACAATGTATAATCCGTATTTGTTGCAGAGCTCATACCATAATTCAGGCTGTGGATAGTGCGATGTACGAACTGCATTCAGGTTGTTTTCCTTCATGGTTTTAATATCTAAAAGCATGGTTTCTTTGTCCTGAACATGACCGGTTATATCGTTGTGTTCGTGCAAGTCGGCACCTTTTATATACACATATTTTCCGTTAACATGCAGCATGGCATCTTTTATCTCAATTGTACGGAAACCAACATCTTGTTTTATAACCTCAACTATTCCGTCGGCGTTTTTGAGTGTAATAATTAGTTCGTACAAATTTGGAATTTCGGCCGACCACTGTTTAACGTTCGGAATTTCGGCGCTAAACTGCACTGCTTGTGATGAAGTTGTTTCAGAAAATTCTTTTACCACTGTTCCATTATCCGAAAGTACAGCTTCAACGGTAAGTTCGCCATTGTTTGCAAGATCGATGGCCAAATCGAAAACACCGTTGGTGTAAGTTCTGTCGAGAGAAGATAAAATCCGGAAATCTTTAAGCGACTGCTTGTTTCTCGCTTTCAGGTAGGTGTCACGGGTTATCCCGCTCAAACGCCAAAAATCCTGATCTTCGAGGTACGATGCATCGCTCCAGCGGAAAATCTCAACGGCCATTGTATTTTCGCCTTTTTTCAGGTATTTGGTAATGTCAAATTCAGCAGGAGTTTTGCTGTCTTCGCTGTATCCTACAAATTGTTCGTTTACCCACAAATTCATGCACGAACTTACTGCGCCAAAATGGGCAATAATATCGCTGCCGTCCCACTCTGCCGGAACTTCGAAAGTACGTTTGTACGATCCAACCGGATTGTAATGTTTCTGAATGAGCGGGGGAGTTCTGTCGTGCGGGTACTTTACGTTGGTGTAAATAGGGTAGTCGAAACCAACAACTTCCCAGTTTGCCGGTACCTGAATTTCGTCCCATTTACGTGTATCGAAATTGTTTTTAAAAAACCAGAAAGGTCGTTCTGACGGATTTTGCGACAAATGAAATTGCCAGGTTCCGTTCAGCGATTTTAAAAGTGGCGATTGCCATTTATCTTCTGTTTTAGCCCGATCGGCAGTAGTAAAAGGAATAAAATGTGCATGAGGTGCTTCTTTGTTCACCTGGCAAATGGCAGGATCTTCCCAAGGTTTTGGATTTGGCTCCTCGTAGGGTACATTCGTATAGTCTTTGTACCGGTTACACGATACGATTGTCAATAACAAAAGACTAAAAAGGGTTAGCGTAAATTTCGATTGTTTTATCATGGTAATTAAATATTAGATTCATTTATTAATAGGGACTAAATTTTTAGGATTTGTACCCATGCCAAACGATAATATTTTTGCTCAATTTTGCAATGTATTGAAAATCAGACTCAAGTTTTGGCTGATTATGGGGCAAAATTTCATCCTTATAAAATACGCTAATGGACTAAAACAGTTTCGAAACTTTTTCCTGAACTTCTTCTTCGTTCGGATTTATATCGAAAACAATTTCAGGTTTTAGATAGAACAATTCATTTCCATTTTTGAATTTTTCTTCACCACCACCGGTAATGTTTAGCATAATCAGGTCATCTTTTTTTACGGTGCCATTTTGGGCAGCCTCAATCAATGTTGCCACAGCAATGGCCGATGCGGGGTGAATATCGTTTCCTTCCAGTTCCAAAAAGAGTTTACCGGCTTCGGCTGCATGATCGTTGCTTGCTAAAAGTACCGCACCGCCTGCATCTTTCATTGCATCGTACAATCCGCCGGCAATCGGGTACGGAGGTTTGCGATTTGAAAGCACTTTTGCCACAATTTCTTCCACCTGCTCGCGGGCAAGTTGGTCGTCGAGTGGTAACATGGCGCGCGAATCTACTTTCCATGCATCGTGAATGGGTGTGAACGGTGTATTTTGCGACACCATTAATTTCATTTTTGTTGAACCAAAACGACCGTCTTCGATCAAACGCAGGTTGGCCTCCCAGGCTGCAATAGCTCCGGTTCCGCTTCCAACTGCCTGAAAATAATAATCAGGAATTTGACCGATTGTTGTAGTTGCCGACAACATTGTAGTTGCCATTCCATCGCGACGGGCAACATTTTTTGCACCACCTTCGGCTATAAAACCATCCATGGCTGCTACAATATTCGATAAATGAATGGCATCAAAATAGTCGCTTCCCGACTTGCTGCAAATTAATTTTACACAGTCGTTTAATGGCTTGTCGAACCAGAGTGCGCTTAGGTTGTCTTCCGGTACACATATTAAAAGTGGAATGTTATTTTCTGAGCATACTTTTGCAAATGCACGCGAAGTATTTCCTGCAGAAGCAACCACTAAAATTTGGTTCATGTCGTCTGTCATTCGTCCGCAAACCGAATAAGCTTCGGTTTCTTTGAACGATGCAGTTTGCATGTTGGTGCCTTTTTCGGGCCAGTATCCACTAAATGTGATCCAAAGATTCTCCAAACCAAGTTCCTTTGCCAAACCTTCACTCTTGTAAGTTACCGGAGCCGACGAACCTTCCAGAACTCTTCCAATTGGCAGCCAGTCGGCAAATTTGTACAAGCCCCACGAATCGTCTTTTACATCAATTTGTTTTTTTTCGTAAATCGCCCTGATTAGTGTTGGTGCTGATTCTCCGGGAGCATCCAGAGTCCAGCCGGCGTCTTGAAATTCCTTACCAGTTTTAAATGATTTTAGAATATATTTTGTGGGTGAAAAATCTTTGCTCATTGTACCTCAAATTTTATTGAACGACAAATGTAGAAAATGCAGGCGTATTTTAATAGAAACGGTGTTTAAATTTGAAATAAATGACTTCTAATTTGGATTAAATATGTATTAGTGCAAATTCTTTTAAATGTAAATGATAAGCACTTATTTTATTAGATCAAAGGTTGTTAACTGAATGCGTATGAACTGGAAAAAGCTTTTTATTACCGTTTTTAGAGTTGCCATTGGCTGGCATTTTTTATACGAAGGACTATCAAAACTTTTAGCCACAAACTGGAGTGCTGCAGGTTATTTATCGAGTTCTACCGGGCCGTTCTCGGGTTTTTACCAATTGATGGGAGGCTCCGAAAGTATAATGAGTGTTGTTGATCCATTAAACATTGCAGCCTTAATTCTCATTGGTCTTGCCCTTTTTTTGGGGTTGGCCATTCGTATTTCTTCACTTTCAGGAATTGTATTGCTGGTTTTGTACTATTTTGCTCATCCGCCTTTTGGTGCTTCGTTAATGGCAAGTACCGAGGGCAGTTTGTACATTGTAAACAAAAATATGATTGAAGCGCTGGCCCTTGCTCTTCTTCTTTTTCTGAAAGAAAAGGGATGGGGACTTTACGCTTTGTCCATTTTTTCAAGGAAGAAAAAAGAGAACGAACCGATAACAGAGATTGGAGATCCGGGCAATTCAAGACGCGATGCCATAAAAAATATGGCAGCCATTCCAGCATTGGGGATTTTGGGTTTTGGTGCTTTGCGCGAAACTCAAAAATTTGGTGTTGATACCCTTTCAGGAGCGACCATAAAAGTTGGAGGTGCAAGTCTGAAAGAGTTAAAAGGCGAGTTGCCAAAAGGGAAAATCGGGAATCACGAGATCAGTCGTTTGGTGGCCGGAGGAAACTTAATCGGTGGTTGGGCACACTCGCGCGACCTGCAATATGTTCCCTCGTTGTTTAGAGCATACAATACCGAGAAAAAGATTTTTGAAACTCTGATGCTGGCTGAACAGGCAGGGATAAATACCATAAATATTGGTTTCCCAACCAACGAAACCATGCAGAAGTACAAGAAACTAACCGGAAGTAAGATCAAGGTAATTACACAGGTGCACCCCGACATGGAAAACAAAGATTACTTTGTAAACATTAATAAAGCCATTGATTTTGGGGTTGATATAATCCAGATACAAGGAAATCATTGCGACTGGCTGGTGCGCGATAATAAATTGGACATCATTGAGAAAATGTTGGATCACATTCGTAGTCAGGGTTACACCGCCGGACTGGCTTCGCATACTGTCGATTCTTTAATTGCCTGCGAAGAAGTTGGTATTATTCCGGATTATTACATGAAAACCATGCACCACGACAATTACTGGTCGGCACACCCGCGCGAAAATCGTGTTCCTTTTGAAGTTGACGGGAAAAAATATGCGGATCACAACCGGTTCCATGATAACCTGTTTTGTTTGTACCCCGAAAAAACGGTTGAATTTGTGGAACGAGCGAAGGTACCTGTTATGGGATTTAAAGTGCTGGCTGCCGGTGCAATTACTCCCGAAGATGGTTTTAACTGGGCCTTTAAAAATGGAGCCGATTTTATTTGTGTGGGGATGTTTGATTTTCAGGTGGTAAACGATGTAAACATCACCATTGATACGCTTACAAATTTGCAGGGACGAAATCGGGAGTGGTACGGATAAACTTGCTTCCTGATTTATTCCGGCACTTCCATTGTATCTCCCACCCACGGCCTTGCCTGTTTAATTACCAGTTTGTCGTCGCTCGTAATTTTATATTCAATCTCCATTGCAAAATTACCTTTGTTTGATGCCTTGTATAATTTCTTGAAATTGTTTTGAATCGTGGTCAGGTGCTTTCTTAGCTCATCCAGGTGTTTGTCACTAAGTATTTTATCGCCGTTCTCATTCAGGTTCGAAGTTTGAACAATGGAGTAGCCACGGTTGTCGTTGTAATCAGAGTTTAAAAGAATCTCTTCAGGAACAGACAACATTTCCGGATTTGTAACAAGATCCTCGCCAATTTGTGTATTTAAATAATAGGTGCCTTGCGTTCGGTAAATCGGATCGTTGGAAACTGCCACACCATTCGCTTTTTCGTTGGTGTAATTCGGATGACATACTACTCCCATTGCCACCGAAAAATGGTCGATTCGAAAAAATTGTCTTTCGTCGAAAGCCCTGAAATTCCATAAGCTCGCATACACTTGTTTAACCGATTTTGAAATATGTCCTTCTTCTGGTTTTTGTGTTTTTGAAGTATACAAGCCAGCACCGCTAAATCCGGGCAGATCTTCGTTGTTGGTACTCGATCTGCAACGAACTGATGTACCCGGAGCAAATGATTTGTGCATTTTGTCCAGTGCTTTCATCATCCATTTTGGCATTGGAGCGTTTTTTATCGTATCCCGAAAAGCGGCGAGCATTTTTTCCTGAACATCGTAATTGTTTAAAAACGAAGTGTCGGCGAGCATTTTTTCCAGATCGGTATAAAAGTTATTGAATTTCATAAACTCGTCATAAAAATGGAAAGGGATTGCAAAACCGTTTGGAGTTGTGCCTTCAGGGAAATCAAATTTGAGCATGGTAGATAAGTTAGCTGCTTTTACACCGAAACCTGACGAATTTTCGAAACCGATATTTTTTAAGGATTTAATCTTTTTAACCGATAAATTTCGGATTGGATATTGCGTTTCTGTGGGGCGAAGTTTGTTGTAATGGCGTTCAACTTCAGCCTGGCTTGCTTCCCGTATTTCATAGCCCTTTTCATTTACACTGTAATAAACGTATTTTCCCATTAAACTTTTAATCTTCTGATTTGAAGTCGCTTTCCCTATGTATGCATTGGGTACTTTGTCCTGAATAGCACGTAAGTTTACATGTGACAGTGGCGTTTGCGGAACGGTTGTTATGATTCCTCCTACACGAGGCATTTCGTTTGGCAGCGTGTTGTAAATAACAATGTCTCTTGCATTTGGTCTTTCATTCGAATTTATTGTTTTTAATAATCCATATCCTTCCGCCTTATTTAATGGCAAATAATCGGTTTGCGGCTCAATGTCGAATGGTAAAAGAACAGTAACACGGGAATTGTTATAAAGTGCTTTTTCTGCTACGTATTTGTGTTTGGCTGCACTGTGCATCGGATAATATACCCAGTTGTTTTTGAGAAAAGGCATATTCCGAACAAGTATTTCATTTGCCTTTTCTATCTCATCAAAAGAATAGGAATCGTTAGGTTCAAATTCAAAACGATAGAGTCCGGGTCTTCCGTTGGGCGAAAGTATCATTGGGTGATAAACAATTTCTCCGCGCATAACTTCTCCGCGCCTGGTGTTTTTAAGCTTTACTTCCCTTGCAAATCTTAGGTGAAAGCGATTTGTTACGGTATTCATAAAATATACCTGCCATTTATTTGGGGCCGTTTTCAGGATATAAAACTTTACATATTCCAAATCCTTCAAATGAATATCAATAGAAACATACTCGCCTTTGTACGAAAGTTCTTCAAAAACTTCTCTGTTTGGGATACATACAGTTCCGTTTAAAATATCAATTGCAGAGGAAGAGTTAAATGGTGCCAACTTACCTAAATCAGCAAGTTCAACCATATCATTCAGGCCATCGCCATCAATGTCATCCGGTTCCGAAATTAAATGTTGGCTCACCCTGTAATGTTCTTTTGGATACGCCTTTAATCCTTCACTTAATGTGGTTGTACCATCTTCTCCCTTTTTTATCGAGACAGCCCATTCCACTGATTCGTTCAGTTTTGGCCGAAAATGTAAAATGTAATAATTGCTGGATGACGAGTTTACTTGTATTTGTGCACATCCATGTGCATCAACCGAATAATTGATGATCGGGACATCTTTGGCAGAAGCAATAAATAATATGCATGTAATTAAATAGAGTGCGACTAAAATCTTTTTTATCATTTTCCTGCTTCTCAATGTTAATACAGAGTAACTGCACCTGCCGCAAATTTGCTTTTTTCAGGTTAGTTGAAATTTTGAAATGACAAATTTATGAAAAATATTCTGAGAGGTTTACAGAAGCAAGTTATGGCAAATACACAAATTTTATTGTTGTAAGATACAAACTCCTCTAATCGCACATATTTACTGAAGGAAGGTGAAAACGGGAGTGTTTGGTGTGCCGCGATTATGTATTAAATATTATTTGCTTGGCTCGATAATATCAACAGGATCAATAATGCTTTTTTTATACCCTTTTAAAGCGGTATTTATCATAGCTATACCCAATTGAGTAGTGTTCACAACTGAGTTGGGTGATATTACTTTCATTAATTTTATCATCCACATAAAATAGTCGTACATAAACTGATACAGTTTTGTTTTCGATTTTATTCCGCGCAATGGAATAATGGCATTCGGACGAAACATAAAAGCCTGATTAAAACCCAGTTTTAACAAATCATTTTCAGTTTTTCCCTTTACACGGGCCCACATCACTTTCCCTTTTTCGGTAGAATCGGTACCACCACCCGAAACATAGTTAAAAGTCATTGCCGGATTGTTTAAAACCAATGTTTTTGCCAGAGATAAAGTGTAATCGTAGGTAATGTGTTTGTATTCGTCTTCTTTCATTCCTGCAGAACTTATCCCCATGCAAAAAAAGCAGGCATCGTAATTTGTAAGCTGCTCTTTAATTCCTGAAAAGTCAGTAAAATCGAGATGGATCAGCTCTTTTAATTTGGGATGTTCAACATCAATGCGGTTTCTGCCAATAACCAAAATATTGTCCACCGAGGGGTGATCTAAACATTCCAGTAAAACACCTTTCCCAACCATTCCGGTGGCACCTGTAATTATTACGTTCATATTATTCGGGTTTAAGTTTTAAAAGAGTAATCTCGCTAATGGTGCCCACCCGCATTGGTGGCCCAAATGCTCCGGTTCCCTGAGAAACATAAATTTGAGTACCGTTCCAATTGTACAAACCTTTGTTGTATTTGTAAAAAAGCGGCACAATAAAATTCATTGGAAATAACTGGCCGGCATGTGTATGTCCGGCAAGATATAAATCAATTCCGTGTTTGTTGGCGTATTCAATTCCATCAGGGCTGTGGTGCAATAAAATGGTAGGTTGTTCACTAAATATATTCAAATCGTTTAATGCACTTTTTATGCTTGGTTTGCCCGAAGAAGTGTGCATGTTCATCGATTCGTCATCGGCCCGCATATGATTTAGACCGATGATCTGAAGTTCGCTAAAATGTGTTACCTCATTTTCAAGCACAGTGATGTCGATATCGCGAAGCATTTTTTTTATCTCGCTTGCACCCGAGTATCCATCGTGGTTTCCTTCCACAAAATAAACAGGAGCATTTATCTTTTTCAAAGGTTCCAGATTTTTACTGTTTAAACGTATTCGGCCATCAAATAAATCTCCGGTAATAAAAACCACATCAGGATTTAGTGCGTTTGTTTTATCCACAATATTCCGTAGCGTTTTAACTCCCCAAAAGTGGCCAATATGAATGTCGGAAAGTTGAACTGCAGTCATTTCATGCTTTAGTCCTTTGAGCGGAATTTCTACTTCGCGCACGCGTTTGTGAACAGCATTCCATATTCCAAAGCCTGAAATAAAAACAGCCAGTAGAAGTGTAAAAACTCCGTACTGAAATGGTTTTAGTTTAAGCACCAATCGCAAAACATCAACAAACGCTGCTGATAACACAAGATATAGTAGAAAGCCCATTGTGATTGCGGCAGCACTGTACACAATGTTGGCAAAACTGCCTTCCGAATTGGTAAAAAGTGCAATTCCTCCGATCATAAAAAGGGTGAGCGAAGCAAAAAGAGAATACAAAAGCCATACTTTCCGGATATCGAAGTACCATGCAAAACGGCGACCAAGATAAATGTTGGCGCTCACAAGTATCCCAAGGAAAATAATCAGGATTATTAGAGGTATAAATTGTCTCATGTTCTGTTTGTCTGTTTTAAAATTCGACGATGTTCACTAGTTTTAAAAAGAATGAAGCTCTTCATCCGCAGCTTATTTTACTTCCTGCATTTTATGTACTGTTTTTAAACGCATTTTCTTAGGCATAAGCGGACTCAGCGAGATCATAATTTTTTGTGCTGTGGTCAATCCCGAAATCACATCAACCTTTCCTTTCATCATACCACGATAGCCGTCTTCTGCCACACTTCGGGCAGACGCCGTTTTTTTAAACATAACGGTTTTGTCCATTCCCGAACTTGCGCCAAACTCGGTTTCGGTTGCACCCGGCATTAGGTTGGTAACCGTAATATTTGTATTTCGTAACTCTTCCCACAGCGCATTACTAAAGGAGGTTACGTACGCTTTACTTGCAAAATAAACTGCTTGTAATGGTCCGGGCATTAAACTGGCGGTTGACGATGTGTTTAGGATTTTACCTTTGTTTTGTTTTACAAAATCGGCCACAAACAAACGGGTTAGTGCAGTTAAGGCAATTACATTAAGGTTTATCATTGAAATATGCTGGTTGTAGTCGAGTTCATGAAATTTTCCAACACCTCCAAAACCGGCATTGTTAATTAGTATATCAATGTTAATGTTTGCTGCTTTTACTTCATCGTAAATTTCCCGGGGAGCCGAAGCTTCTCCCATGTCTTTTGCAATCACCATCACCTTTATCGAAAACTTAGCTTCCAGATCTGCTTTTAAGGCTTCCAGTTTGTCTTTGCTTCTGGCAACTACAATTAAATCGCCGCCATTTTCGGCGTGAATGTATGCCAACTCTTTGCCTATGCCTGTTGAGGCTCCTGTTATTAATGCTACTTGTTTCATGAATATTTTTTTTGTTTGTTTTCTGATTGTTTAAAGTAAGTACTTACTCTCTAATCGTTTTAAATTTTTTTTAGACCTTATATTTTTCACATAAAAACTGAATTAAACTTTCGGCATCCAGATTACTGGCTTTTAACATGGAAGAAGCAATTCCATCAATATAAAGAACGATGAGACTGGCCTCCAAATCCGGTGATTTATAATTGAGTTTCCTAAATGCATTGCTAAGTGCCATGTGCAGAGGTTCCATTTTTTCATCGTGATTTATTTCGAGCTCCCACTTTAATTTATACTGCAGTTTCCAAAAGTCATATTCAGATTTGTCAACACTGGCCGGCAGTTCAATCGCTTTTCTGATCACCTTCTCCGGATCGGCTTCCAACACAATGTCCACAATAATTTCTTTCAGCTTATCGGCGCCAAAATTCAGTATTGCCTGTAACAAACCTTCTTTATTTTTAAAATGCCGAAATATTAAACCTTCGGAAACACCTGCATGTTTTGCAACTTTGCTGGTTGAAGTGGCGTTGTAACCTTCCTGGGCAAAAAGCTGCAAGGCAGCCTGAATTATCTTTTCCTGTTTTTCTGTCATAACAAAAGTGAGTAATCTCTTACAAAGATAGAAGCTTTTTTAAGTCAACCAATTATATTCTTATAATTCTTTATTTGAGGGAGTTGGATATGAACAAAATCGTACACAAATTTCTTATCTTGTAAGAACAATCTAAATCAACTGTTATGCAATCAACAATTCACTTTCTCAGGTATTTTGTTTTGATACTTATTTTAGCACTATCCATGTATGTTACTGCACAGGATGGAGCTGTTTTGTACGGTAAAAATTGTGCACAGTGTCATGGAGCTGACCTAAACGGAGGTAATGCTGCAAGTTTAATCGATGGCATTTGGCAATTTGGTGCTGAAGACGGGTACCAGTTTCGGAACATTAAATTTGGGATTGCGCATTTGGGAATGCCGTCTTATCAATCCACCTTAAAGGACGATGAGATTAGGTCGATTATGAGCTATATGAAGGATAAGGCAACTGAGATTGGTGCACAAAAACCGCCCATTGCCAAAGAGCTCGAAACACTGGATTACAAAATAAACGTTGAAATTTTTGCTGAAGGGCTGGAAGTTCCGTGGGCAATTGATTTTATTAATAAAAATACTGCTTTAATAACCGAGCGTCCCGGGCGATTACGGGTTGTTAAAAACGGGACGCTGCAAGCTGAAGCTGTTAAGAATACACCAAAAGTGTTGAACGAAGGTCAGGGCGGATTGCTGGATGTGGCCATCGATCCGGATTACAAGGATAACGGCTGGATTTACCTGGCTTACAGTCATGTTTTGGAAAATACCGGAACAGGTGACCGTCCGGGAGCAATGACCCGAATTGTACGTGGTAAAATTGAAAACAATACCTGGACAAAACAGGAAGTTCTGTTTGAAGCGCCGCACGAAACCTATCGTACCACGCGTCATCATTATGGTTGCCGTATTGTTTTTGATCCGGAAGGCTACCTCTTTTTCTGTATTGGTGAGCGCGGATATCAGGATATGGCTCAGGATTTTACTCTGCCAAATGGTAAGGTGCACCGAATCTTCCGCGATGGAACAGTTCCGAAAGATAATCCGTTTTACAATGAAGCAAATTCAATTAAATCGTTGTATTCATTGGGTAACAGAAACATTCAGGGAATGGCAATTCATCCGGAAACCGGACAGCTTTGGGCAACAGAACACGGGCCCATGGGTGGCGATGAGTTGAACCTGATTGAAGCCGGGAAAAATTATGGCTGGCCTGTAATAACATATGGTTTAAACTACAACGGATCGGTAATTACGGAAGAAACGCACAAAGCGGGAATGGAGCAGCCCAGTTTGTACTGGAAACCTTCGACTGCCGTTTGTGGCCTTGATTTTTACAGAGGCGATTTGTTTAAAAAATGGAAAAACAAATTGATGGTAGGTGCTTTAAAATATGAACAAGTGAGTTTACTTGACATTGAAAAAGACCGTGTGATGCATGAAGAAGTGATTGTGAAAAATCAGGGGCGGGTACGCGATGTTTCTACCGGACCCGATGGTGCCATTTATGTTGTTTTAAACAGTCCGGGTACAGTTTTACGTTTAACTCCGAAAGAATAATTATGCAATAATTTTCAGTTCAGGGTAAATAAATTCCTGAATAGCCTCCGGAGAATTGCCCACTGCATTTTTACCTCTTAATTTGCGTACCGTATGTGCTTTTAAAACTCCGTCGGCAGCCGGTGCAATTAGTTTTTTTGCACTGTTTGCTGATCCTTTTAACCATTCTTCAGCAGAAATATCGTTCAAAATTAACGGCATACGCGGCTCTTTCAACTTTGGATTGTTGTGAATTTTGCTCATTAAGGAATTGGCTTTTGTGGTAACAATGGTAAAGCTGTTAACAATTTCCCCCGAATCTTTGTTTGTCCATTCGTCCCAAAGGCCACCCAAAATTATCGGTTCTTCGTCAACACGTTGAATGTAAAAAGGATAGGCATTTCCACGAAAGTGATGATGTTCAAAAAAACCATCTATGTAAATGAGGCAACGTTTTGATTGTGCAGAGGTGCGGAACGAAGGTTTTTCAAAAATACTCTCGCCACGTGCATTAATCGTTTTGTTCCAGATATCGAGTTGCTGCTCTTTGTTTTTTACCCAAAAAGGAATAAGGCCCCAACTGGCAACAATGGGCATTTCTGAATTATCGCCGGTATAAATTAATAGTTTGGGATGTTGAAATCCGGATGCATGAAACCATTCGTCTTCCAAAAATGGCCTGAATTTTTCAATCAGCATTTGTACGGCTTCTTCGTTGCCATAGTGCCTGGCCCGTTTTAGGGCTGCCTCCACTTTTGTTTTAATATCGTAGCACATATCTAAATTTGATTGTGTATAATTTCACCTTATTCTGTTCGTCAACCTGAATTTATTTCAGGGTCTGTTTTCCAATCGACTCTTTATCAGGGAACTTGAGATGCTGAATCCGTCAGCTGACAGACAGCAAGATGTTCCGATTAATGATATGAAATAGAACGGATATTCACATATTCAAAAAACAAAACAGGTAGTATAAAGTTTTTTCCTTGTTGTAAAAGCATTTAATATCCGATTATATACCATGAATTGTATCGG
Source organism: uncultured Draconibacterium sp. (assembly GCF_963675585.1). Lineage (NCBI taxonomy): Bacteria > Pseudomonadati > Bacteroidota > Bacteroidia > Marinilabiliales > Prolixibacteraceae > Draconibacterium > uncultured Draconibacterium sp. The sequence continues at coordinate 743,993 of NZ_OY776411.1, read as the reverse complement.
TCAGGCTGTCGTCGTGTTGCAGGTTCATTTTCTTTCGCAAACGGTAACGATGATTTTCGACACCACGCACCGAAATACCCAATAAAGGCGCAATTTCCTTCGACGACAAATTCATTCTTAAATAGGCACAAAGCCTTAAATCGTTCGAAGTCAACTCCGGAAACGAAGCCTTCATTTTCATAAAAAACTGTTCGTGTGCGCGTTCGAAGTTGGTTTCAAACACTTGCCAGTCGTCCTGGTTACTAATGTTATTGTCAATCTTTTTATTCAGGTGGTTGTAATATTTATCCGGGTAGCGCGACCCAAGTTCCTGCTTTTGTTTTTCCACGCTGTTTTTAAGATCGAGCAAAAATTCGTTCTTTTTAATAATGGCCATGGTTGAATTTGCCAGCTCCTTGCTTTTGTGTTGAATTTCGTTTCTTAGTTTTTCGTTACGCAGTCGGATAAGCTCTTTTTCTCTTTTCTCGTGCTGTTGCTGTTCTTTCCGTCTTGTTTGTCTGATTCCCCAGCTTCTGAAGCCCAGTAGCCCTACAACCAAAAGAATAAAATACGAAACGATGGCAAATGCCGAAAGATACCAGGGTGCCAAAACTTCGAAAGGTATTTCGAGTACCTGGCTTTCGTTTTCCCAAATGTCGGACGTTTTTATTTTTAGCGTGTATTTTCCATAAGGCAGGCGCTCGAACATAAACTCGGGATTGTTTCTCTTTTCCGACCATTCGGTATCAAGGCCTTCAAGCAAAATACGGTATGATAACGGAAGGCTCGAAATGTGCGGGAAAGAGACTTTAACCAGCAAATTATTCTGATTGTTTTTAAGTTCGAAGTTTGTATCGGAAAGGGCTAGGGCAGTGAATTTGTCTTTGTTGTTTTTTATTTGAAGCAGGCGGAGGGAAGGTTTGTAGTTGTTCATTAACGAAGTAACATTTTCCTGAGATGCATCGAGCGTTGCGATGCCGTTTTGCAGACATAAAATTGCTTTTTTGTCGTTTAACGGAAGAATGTTTTCGTACTCGTCAACGAGCGGCGGATTTGTAAAAAGTGAAGTCGGATACTCTTTTACAAGGATTGTTTTTTTGTTTGTAATTTCGAATAACCCGATGTTGTTTTTGGCAATAAACCAATAATGATGATTGGGAGCTTCAATAATCCGGTGCGAACCGGCATATTTACCAAGCTGCCGGTTCAGTTCCTGAAAGGGAACAATTGTATCCTGTAAATCGTCATAAGTAAATAACTCTTTGTTGGTTGTAAAAACAATGCGGTTTTCCACCTTAAAAACGTGGGTGGAGTGGTTCTGTCCAAAAACCTTATCGCCATAATAAGTTACCGAATTTACTTTTTCCCGGTTGTCATCTGTTACTATTTTATAAACACCCAGGTGCATGTGGCTTGCCCAAATATTTCCCAGGTGATCAATTTCAATGTACCGAACCAAATCATAAAAGCCATCGATGTTTTTGTGCTGAACCCAACCGTCGGCGGTATTATAATAGCGAACCAGGTTGGTGTAGGTCGACTGGATATAAGTACCTTCGGCATCGTCCTTTTTTATGGAGAAGCCGCCCGATACGTCTGATATTTTGCGTGCTCTATCGTTTTCAAGAACAAATGTTCCTTCGTTGTGTCCGACCCATAGTTTTCCGTCAATTACCTGGCAATCCCATATTTGACCCTGAGTCCCCGGAATAAAAGCCAGTTTATTCATGCTGTCTCTTACAAATAAACCCTGATTGGTCCCGAAGTAGGTTTTGTTGTTTAAAATAGCAGTGGTGTAAATGGCGCCAATTTCCGGAATACTTTCAATGCTAAAACTTTGGTTCGATTGCTCCGGAATAAAAGAAATTCCATCGTCGAGAGCCAGCCAAATATTTCCCCAGGTGTCGGTATCAATACCAAGTATTGTATTGTTTAAAAGACCGTTCGAAACATTTACTTTTTTTACCGGATTTTCGTTCTCATCGAAAACCACAATTCCGTCTTTGATGGTCCCTAATACGAGTTGCCCCTTATTTGTGTAATGTCCTCTGTTTAACTCATTTTCAATAAAATATTCCTGCCAGTCGTCTTTCCATGCTTTAATTTCAGTGCCATTCCATGCATAAATTCCGTTTGCTTCAGTACCAAGTAAAATTTGATTGTTTTTATAGGGCAGAATAAAGCGTATAAGTTTGTTGTTAAAGAACTCGTTGGTTAAAAAGGGCAGGGCTTTATTATCTGCAATTTCGAATAAACCTTTATTTTTAATGGCAATAATAACTTTCCCCTGAATTGTATTCACAGCCGAAGTTAATCCTGAAAGTTCAACATTGGTTATGGAGTCGTTTTTATACGAGAGGATGCCGCTAAAGGAGTGAAAATAAACCTCTTGTCCGGAAGCTACGATGTTCCAGAACTCGATGTTTTTCGAAAAATATTTTTCAGCTTCCGGAGTTAACGAAGTATAAAAAAGTTGTCCGTAATTGTCTCTTTTCCAGTAACCCAATTCCATGTATCCACTGGTGAAAATCAAGGTGTCGCTTTGAACATTTACTGCACGTAAAATGGTTTGATTTGGCAGCTGGTGCAATTGCCACGAACTACCGTCGTACTCGAGCAGGCCTTTGTGATTGGCAAAGTAAATAACTCCATTGCTTGTTGTGCTTACACACCAGTTCTGACTTGCTGCCTTGTAGTTCGTTTTGTCGAATTGTTGCACATCAATTTTGCTGCCAAGTGCAAAACTGTTCGTGCTCACCAGAAGTACTAAGCCAACAAAAAGACAAACGATATTTCTCAACTTTGTCATTAATAAGATTGCTTTTAAATTGGATTGCTTTTACCAAAGCAACAAATTACAGCAATATTTTTCTCTTTTCGATACGAAAAAATTCATTTCTCAAATATTGTTTAGCATCATGTATTTTGTACAATATAAAAAATCCGAAATTTTAATTGACTAGTAATTAGGGATATATGAGCGTTGGGTTTTGGTTGGTGAGGTAATGATGAGGTAGTTCCTGTACTTCTTATTCAATGGAGAATCAGAAGTGTGGGATAAAAATTTTATTCCGTTTGTATGCACCATAGCTTTACATCCGGAAACTAATTCAAATTTTAAATATTATGAGAAAACCAATTTTGTTCTTATTTCTCTGTTTATTGGTTACAAGTGTTTTTGCACAGGAATCAGTTACTGTTTCGGGTAACGTAACCGATAATACAGGATATGGATTACCAGGTGTATCGATTCTCGAAAAAGGTACAACCAACGGTACAGTTACCGATGTAAATGGTAATTATTCACTTAAAACAACAACTCAATCAACTCTGGTTTTTAGTTTTATTGGCTTTGTTTCGCAGGAGATTCCTGTAAATGGGCAAACAAGCATAAATGTTCAGCTGGCCGAAGATGTGGTTGGGCTGGAAGAAGTTGTGGTGGTTGGTTATGGTGAGTTAAAAGTAAAAGACCTGACTTCATCAATCACAACCATTAAATCGGAGGAACTTGTAAAAACTCCTGCCGGACAAGCCATGCAGGGTTTGCAGGGTAAAGTTGCCGGTGTACAAATTGTTAATTCCGGAGCTCCCGGAAGCGAGCCAACTGTACGAATAAGGGGAGTTGGATCGTTCCCAAGCAGCAGTAATTCTTCGCCTTTGTATGTTGTTGATGGAATGTATTTCGACAACATCGACTTTCTGAATCCATCGGATATTGCAACATTATCCGTTTTAAAAGATGCTTCGGCTTCTGCAATTTATGGTGTTCGGGCTGCAAACGGTGTGGTTTTAATTACTACCAAAAAAGGTTCGTTAAACTCAAAAACCTCTATTACTTACGAAGGTTATTATGGTGTTCAGGTTCCGCAAAACGTAATGCAGATGGCCAATGCCGAGCAGTTTGTGAATTACATCAATCAAACCGGTTCTGCAGCCGATATTAGTTTTATCGAAAACGCCATGCAGCGCTACGGAAGAAGTTACATAAATCCAAATGTACCGAATGTAAATACCGATTGGTATGCCGAGATTATGAAATCGCATGCCATTCAGCAGAATCATTCCTTGTCAATTTTGGGTGGAAACGACAAAACTTCGTACTCGATGGGAGTAAGTTATTTCGATCAGGACGGACTTTTGGAAGCGAAGAATTCGTACGAAAGGATGAATATTCGTTCTTCCATCGATCACCAGGCAAATAGCTGGTTAAAAGCGGGAGTAAATTTCAATGTAAGTAATGGCACAAAATACATTGCCAGCGATGCTGCCTGGTTTAGTGCTTATCACGCTGTGCCGATTTTACCGGTTTACGACGATGAAAACTACAACGATCTTGTGGCAGCCGGTGTTGATTATCCGAGCAACTACTCAAGCGCTCAGCTTTTGGACTACCGCGGATCACAAAACCCATTTCTGAACTTGGCATTTAACGAAACCCGTCAGGACATCAGAAAAATACTTTCGGGTGTTTACGCCGAAGTGGAATTGGTTCCTGCCAAGTTGAAGTTTAAAACCAACTACAATGTTTCGATGATGTTTTTGAAAGACAGAAGTGTTGGAATGCCTTATTATATTACAAACTCTACAACCAGAAGTTTGTCAAGCATTTCATCGTCGAGAACTACCATTGTTAACCAGTTTTTCGACAACACAATAACCTACAACGATAGTTTCGGCGACCACAATTTGAGTGCAATGGTTGGAACATCATACCGCGACGAGTGGTACGATTATTTGGTTGGATCGGCTGAAGATATTCCATTAAATGAAAATGCATGGTACATTGGCCAAACTCAGTCGGAAACTTCGAAAGAAGTAAACGACAATGCTGAACGTCTTTATGGCCTTTCTTATTTCGGACGGCTTTCTTACAACTATCAAAACAAGTACATCGCCTATGTTACATTGCGTAGAGAAGGTACTCAAAAATACCAGGAAAAATGGGGAACTTTCCCTGCATTTGGTTTGGGTTGGGTAGTTTCGGAAGAAAGTTTTATGGACGGCGTTGGTTTTATTAATTACCTGAAATTCCGCGGAGGTTGGGGTAAACTGGGTAACGATAAAATTGCCCGTCAGGATGGAGCAAACACTACCAATCCGGTTTATTTAGCCGTAGATGATACACAGGTGAACGGAACCACAACCACCAGTACTTTTGGTTATTTGGGTTGGGAAACTGTTACCGGAACCAACGTTGGTTTAAACGCCGAACTGTTTAACAACCGTTTAAGTATTGAGGCCGATTATTTCATTCGCGACACAGAAGATGCAGCCATTCCGGTAAGTCTTAAACTGCAGTCAGGAAGTGTTTTGCGTAATGTTGGTACCATCAGAAACTCAGGCCTCGAACTGGCAGCAAGCTGGAGAGGTGAAATCACCAAAGACTTTACTTATACCATTGGTGGAAATATTTCGACTTTAAAAAATGAGGTGCGCGACCTTTATGGGCAAACCTATATTAATGGAGGAAGTGCCGAGTTCCGTCAGCGATCGCAAGTGGGCGAACCATTGCTTTCGTTTTATGGTTACGAAGTAGCCGGAGTTTATCAAAACGAAGCTGAAGTAAATGCCGATCCAATCGCAGTTGCAAACGGTTTGGTTCCGGGCGATTTAAAATACAAAGACCAGGACGGAAACGACGTAATTGACGACGACGATAAAGTATTCCTGGGGTCGTACATTCCTACATTCAATTATGGTGGCTTTTTAGGCTTGAACTATAAAAACTTCGAATTTTCGATGAACATTATGGGGCAAACAGGAAATAAAATCCTCAACCGTAAAAGAGGTGAAATTATCTGGACAAACGATACAAACATCGATGCAGAACTTGCTGCAGGTTTGTGGAATGGGGAAGGAACTTCGAATAAATATCCGTCAGCATCGGGTTTGCGACGCGGCTGGAACCAGAATTTCAGTGATTATCTTCTTGAGGACGGTAATTTCTTCCGCATTCAGAATATTCAGTTGGCATACAACATTAAGGGTACACAATTATTTGGAAAAGACATGCCGGATGCCAAGATCTATTTAACTGCTGAAAAACCATTAACGGTATTCAAATACAACGGATTTAATCCGGAAGTACCCAACGGAATCGATCGTCAGTTCTATCCGGTACCTGCCGTTTATACAGTGGGCGTAAACCTTAAATTCTAAATTTTTGAACAATGAAAATACAACACTACAAAAAATATTTCGCACCCCTGTTGTTAAGCGGGTTGCTACTGATTTCGGCAATAGGATGTACCGATAAGTTAGACGAGCCTTTTGAAGACGAATCGTTTACAAGTGACGTAGATTATACCATTGGCGAAGATATGATATTGCCTCTATTGGGCGCGTATTATGGTTTGTACACACGTTCGTGGGAAGAACCGTTAACACTGGGTATTCGCGGCGATGATGTAAATGCTGCCGGGGACCAGGTGCCTATGCATGAACAGGACGAATTTAAATACCTGGCTAGTCACTGGAATCCAAATTCAGTGTGGCAATTGCATTACAACGATATTGTGAACACATTCACTGCAATGGAAGAAATTGAAAAGTATCGCGAAGCTGCCAACAACGACGCGCTTGCCGATCAGTATCTTGCCGAGTGCAGAACAATGAGGGCGTATTTGTACCTTAACATTGCACGTACTTTTGGAGGTTGCATTGTAATCGACCAGCTGGATAATATTCAGAATACACCGGTTAGCAACAAAGTAGAGGTGATGCAATACATTGTTGACGAGATGAATGAGATAATTCCAAATTTACCTGCAGTAAATCCAAATAAACGCAGCGATGTTCGCGGGGGAATGACGCGTTTTACCGCGTATGCCATTCAGGCTTTGGCTTACCAGGAAATGAAAGATTACCAGGGAGTGGTAAGTGCCACATCTCAGATCATCAGTTCGGGAGAATATCAACTGTCGAATGATTTTTACCATCTTTTCAAAAAGGCAGGTAAACTCGACGATGAAATTATTATGGAATTTCAGTATTCTGATTTTAACCAGGGAGAAGGCGACAGATTTGGATTTTTGTATGCACCATTTGGAATTGGTGGCTGGACTCCCGTTGTTACAGGTGCCGGCGCTGGCTGGGGTTTTTACGAACCAACCATGAAATACATTGAATTTATGCTCGACAGGGGAGAAACTGTTCGACTGGAAACCAGTGTAATTTTTACGCCAAACGGAATTGCAGCACTTCAAAGCGATTACGGGACATTGCCAACCTGGATTACAAATACCAACCGCGAGGGCGACATCTTTAATAACAACGCACGATTAAAATTTGCCAGCGGAAAACACATTCAGCCTTCTACCGAATTAATACCCGGCAGAACATCGCTTGGCAGCAATAAAAACTTTATCGCAATAAGGTATGCCGAAGTATTGTTGATGTACGCCGAAGCCATGACAAGAGGTGCTTCAAGCAGCATTTCGCTAAGTGCTGACCAGGCTGTGAATTTGGTTCGTGCACGTGCCGGATTAAGTAACCTTTCGGGTGTGACAACACAAAATGTGCTGGACGAAAAATTTGCTGAATTGGCAATGGAATGGGGCACACGTTATTACGACATGGTACGTACAGAAAACACTGCAGAACTTTCGCACGAAGGAAAAGTGTTTACCATGGATAAAGCTTATTTGCCGTTCCCGGCAGATCAGGTTGCTGAATTACCACAATTGGGAGAAGGAATCCAATAAAACGAAGTAAAATGAAGACATATATAAAATTAATAATACTTGCATTGACGGTTTTTACATTCAATGCATGCGACCAGAATTACATCGATGAGATATCTGCGGTTGCCCCGGGAGCCGATGAAGATGCTCCTGAAATTACAATCAGTTTTCCAGTGGAAGGCACATTAATTCAGGTGCCCGAACTTGTGGCTTCGATCGACATTAAATTCGAAGTAACTGATGACATTGAAATTGGCTCGATTTCGGTAAAAATTGATGGAAACGAGATTGCCGCGTACAGTAGTTTTAAAGATTACAGAAGATCGGTTGAAGAGTTAACATTTGACCAGGTTACAAACGGCGAGCACACACTTGTTGTTACTGCCACCGATTTGGAAAACAAAAGTTCTTCAAAAACGGTGAACTTTCAGAAGGCACCACCTTACAGCCCGTTGTATGATGGCGAGGTATTTTTTATGCCTTTCGACAACGAATACATGGAAATGATCAGTTTTAAAAATGCAACCGAAGTTGGCAATCCTGGATTTGCAGGAACAAGTATTATTTCGGGCGATGGCGTAAATGCATATAAAGGAACTGTTGATTCGTACCTGACTTTCCCAACCGAAGGATTAAAAAGTACCGAATTTAGTGCTGCTTTCTGGTATTATGTTGATGCAAATCCAACACGTGCCGGCATTTTGTCAACAGGTGCTTCTGCCGATTCCAGAAATCAGGGATTCCGCCTGTTCCGCGAAGGAAGTGCAACCGAGCAACGGATAAAATTAAATGTGGGAATTGGAACCGGTGAAAGCTGGAACGATGGAGATGTGATAGATGCCACTGCTGGCGAATGGGTGCACATTGCCTTTACCATTTCGGATACAAAAAACAGCATTTTTATTAACGGTGCCGAAGTACGTTCTTCGGATATGACAGGAGCTTTGGATTGGACAGGTTGCGAGAACATTACAATTGGTGCAGGTGGCGAAACATTCAGCTACTGGAACCACTTGTCGGATTTTAGTTACATCGACGAACTACGATTCTTTGATAAAGCTTTAACTGCCGGCGAAATTCAAACCATTATCAACAACGACAAACCGTACGAACCAAAATATTCAGGTGAGGTTTTCTATCTTCCATTCGAAGGAAACTACATGGATTGGGTAACAGGCGAGTCAGCAGGCCAGGTTGGAACCACCGGATTTAACGCCGGTAAATCGGGTCAGGCTTTTGCAGGTGCTACCGATTCGTACATCACTTTCCCGGCAGAAAGATTTAAAGCCGACGAATTTAGTGCAACACTTTGGGTGAATGTTAATTCTACTCCCGACAGGGCTGGAATAATAAGTGTTGGAGCTTCAGCCGACAGCCGAAACCAGGGTTTCCGTTTGTTCCGCGAAGGAAGTGCCACCGAGCAGCGTATTAAATTGAATGTTGGAACCGGAGCAGGCGAAAGCTGGAATGACGGTGACGTTATTGATGTAACAGCCGGCGATTGGGTACACGTTGCCATTACCATTTCGCAAACAAAAAACACCATCTATTTTAATGGTGAAGAAATGAGATCTTCAGAAATGGCAGGATTTGACTGGACCGATTGCGAAACGCTTACCATTGGTGCAGGCGGCGAAACATTCAGCTACTGGAACCACTTATCAGACCTGAGTTTATTTGATGAAATCAGGTTCTTTAATAAAGCACTGACGCAGGCAGAAGTACAGGCTGTTTATAACGACGAGAAATAAGTTTTACTACTTTAGTATAGTTTGGTTAGATGAAAGGGCTGCACCGTAGCTTTCGGGCAGCCCTTTTTTATAAGCTTTTTGTTTATAGTTAATTAAATACGAATGAAAAACTTTTTAGCTATCGCTTTTGTTTTGCTTTTGTTTTCAGCATGTTCGCAAAAAAACAGAACGGTGGAAAAATCAGGCACAAACACGAGTGAATTAAGCGATAATCAATTGCTCGACACTGTTCAATACCAAACGTTTCAATATTTTTGGGACGGTGCCGAACCTCATTCCGGTCTGGCACGCGAACGCATTCATTTAGATAATTTTTATCCTCAAAACGATCAGGATGTAATTACTCTGGGCGGATCGGGTTTTGGAGTAATGGCCATTCTTGTGGGTTTGGAACGCGGATTTATTACACGTGAGCAAGCATCTGAAAGGTACCGAAAGATTGTAGATTATCTTGGGAAAGCCGATCGTTTTCATGGAGCATGGCCACATTGGCTCGACGGGCCAACCGGAAAAGTTACTCCTTTTAGTAAAAAAGATGACGGTGGCGATTTGGTAGAAACGGCGTTTATGATCCAGGGACTTTTAACGGTAGCAGAATATTTTAAAACCGGAAACGCCGAAGAGCAAAAGCTGGTTGAAGATATCAACAGTTTGTGGCACGATGTTGAGTGGGACTGGTACACGCAGGGGAAAGATGTTTTGTACTGGCACTGGTCGCCAAATTACGGATGGGAAATGAATTTCCCGGTGGGAGGCTACAATGAATGTTTGATTATGTATGTGCTGGCTGCTTCGTCGCCAACTCACCCAATTCAGCCAAGTGTTTATCACAAAGGTTGGGCACGTGGTGGTAAAATTGCAAACGATACGGTTTACTATGGTTTAAATACAGTTCTTAACTTTTACGAACACAACGATGATCCAACAGGGCCATTGTTTTGGGCGCACTATTCCTACCTCGGATTAAATCCAAAAGGTTTAAAAGATACCTATGCCGATTATTGGGAACTAAACCGTAACCAGGCACTCATTCATTATAAATATGCGCTCGACAATCCCAAAGGATTTAAAGGTTATGGCGAAAAACAATGGGGTTTTACGTCCAGTTATTCGATGAACGGATACGCCGGGCATCATCCCGGAGAAAGCGATCTTGGAGTAATTTCGCCAACTGCTGCCTTATCGTCATTTCCATATACTCCTGAAGAATCAATGCAGTTTCTAAAATATTTATACACCAAAGCAGATACATTGATTGGTAAATATGGTCCGTACGATGCATACAGTGAAACGGATAACTGGTATTTGCCAAGATATCTGGCCATTGACCAGGGCCCAATTCCGGTAATGATTGAAAACTATCGAACCGGTTTGCTTTGGGAGTTGTTTATGAAAAATGAAGATGTGCAGCAGGGTTTGCAAAAACTGGGCTTCACCTATTAAAAAATAAGCTAAACCAACTAAATGACTAAATACTTTATCATACCGGCAATCCTCTTTTTCCTTGTAAGTTTTGGGAATGCGCAGGAAGTGTACTTTTTTGATGAAGGCACCGATGCAAATTTTTACGACCAGGGAATTGTAGATGTGAATAATCTGGGAGGAAGCAGTTTTAAGCATACCTATCCTCCTGGCGGATCACCAAGTTTATGGAACGATAAAGTACCATGTTCTGCAATTGCTTTTAAGGGAAATACCTCGCTCAAATTTAATTACGTATCGGCTGAAAATGGCAATTGGAAAGTAACCATTCACCGAAAAAGCTGGGCTGCAGCCGATATTTCAACACTCGATTCACTCTCGTTTTACATTTATTCCGAAACAGAATTGCCCAAATCGGCACTTCCGCTTATCGGATTGTTTGGCGAAGGTGGTACTTCGGAGTTGTATGCTCTGGCCGATTTTAACAACAATGTGCCGGCAGCGGAGTGGACACGGATTACTTTTCCCCTGGACACCATTATTGAAAATAATCCCGGTCTGGATTTCACTCAAAGCAAAGCAGTGGTTTTTAACCAGTCGGAAAGCAACAACAGTGCTCGCTTACTATTAATCGACGAAATCACCGCTTTTAAAAGTATTGAAACTGTTCCGCCGGTTACCGAATTTCTGCTCAAAGGTTACGATAGCCACGTTGATTTGAGTTGGACTCAGCCCACGGCAGGACTGCTTTATCGCGTTTATGCTTCGTTTGATGGCGGGCAAACTTTTGAGTTGCGAAAAGAAACATCCGAAAGCTATTATCTTGATTTTGTTCCGGCAACGGCAAAAAATTCCAGCATAGTATATAAACTGGTTGCCGTGAGTCAAAACAAAGAATCGGAGCCTAATGAACAAAGTACTGAAGTTTGGGATTTTTCGGATGATGAACTGTTAAATATGATTCAGGAGTATTCGTTTCGTTATTTTTGGGAGGGTGCACATCAGGCAAGCGGAATGGCGCTGGAACGTTCAAATGGAAACGGCGTAACGGCTGCTTCGGGAGCCACCGGATTTGGTTTAATGGCAATGATTGTGGCGCACGAACGGGAATACCGCCCCAAAGAGGAAATAAAGGACCGGATTATAAAAATTTTGAAATTCCTTGATAACTGCGAAAAACATCACGGAGCCTGGTCGCATTGGTACAATGCCGATACATACAGAACCCAGCCTTTTACTCCCGACGATGATGGGGGCGACCTTGTGGAAACGTCGTTTGTAGCACAGGCACTTGTTGCTCTCAAAAATTACTTCTCAGGTACGGATGCCAAATCGGTTCAAATTCGCGGGAAGGCCGATAAATTGTGGAAGGAAATAGAATGGGACTGGTACCGAAACGGAAATCAGAATGTGCTGTTCTGGCATTGGTCGCCAAATACCGATTTTCAAAAGAACATGAAAGTAAGTGGTTGGAACGAATGTTTGGGAACCTACATTATGGCTGCATCATCGCCAACGTATTCTATTCCAAAGGCAGTGTATACCAATGGTTGGGCACAAAACGGGAATATGGTAAATCCGGGTAGAACTTATTATGGACTTGAAATAAATTTAGCCCGAAACTGGGGCGGACCTTTGTTTTGGATACATTACAGTCACCACGGAATAAATCCGCGAGGGTTAACCGACGAATATGCAAATTATTGGCAGGAGCATGTAAACACTGCAAAAATTCATTACGAATATGCAAAAGCCAATCCCTTAAGTTTTGAAAATTACAGCGAAAATTGCTGGGGATTAACAGCCAGCGACGATCCGGATGGTTACACCGCTCACAAACCTATGGACAACGACAACGGAACTGTGAGCCCCACTGCTGCTTTGGCAAGTATGCCTTATACTCCTGTTGAATCCTTAAAAGCATTGAACTATTTCTACCGCGAACGGGGTGCCGAATTATTTGGGAAATACGGACCGTACGATGCATTTAACGATAGCCGCAATTGGGTAAAAGAATCGTATATTGGAATAGATCAGGGACCAATTGTAATCATGATTGAAAATTACCGGACCGGTTTGCTTTGGAAAAATGTGATGAAAGATGCCGATGTACAGGCAGGTCTGGACAAATTGGGTTTTCAATATGAAGTAATTACGGAAACAAAGGAGATCGAAAATCGTACTGATTTTGTTATGTATCCAAATCCTGCAAGCGATAAACTTAGTATTAAGCTTAATACAATCGGAACGGCCGGTGAAATAAAGTTTTATGCAATTAATGGCGGGCTGGTAAAAAAGGTTCCGATTAATACTATATCAAACCAGGTAAACATCGATTGTTCTGATTTAAAAAATGGTGTTTATGTGGTTGAAATGGAGGATGGGAAAAACAGAAACAGGCAGAAGTTAATTATCCGGAAATAAAACAATTTTATGAAGAAAATCGGGCTGTATCTATTTCTTGCGTTGCTTTTTAATGTTGTAAATTCAACTGCACAACAGTATTCCGAAACGTATTGTAATCCTCTGGATATCGACTATACTTACATGGTTTATAATTCAAGTCGGAACATTTCGTACCGTTCGGGAGCCGATCCTGCAGTTGTCGAGTTTCGCGGAGAATATTACATGTTTGTTACACGCTCGTTTGGTTACTGGCGTTCCACCGATTTGCTCAACTGGGAATTTATTAAACCTGTTCAATGGTTTTTCGAAGGATGTAATGCACCAACTGCATTTAATTACAAAGATTCCATTTTGTATTTTGCCGGCGATCCGGCGGGTTATGGAAGCATTCTATATACCGATGATCCCAAAGGTGGAAAATGGACACCAACAGCATCCATCTCAAACAATCTTCAGGATTCAGAATTGTTTATAGACGACGATGGAAAAACCTATTTGTACTGGGGATCGTCAAATGTATATCCCATTCAGGTGAAAGAACTTAATAAAGACGACCGGATGCTGGAAACCGGAGTAAAAAAAGAACTCATAAACCTTGATGAAGCCGAGCACGGTTGGGAACGTTTTGGCGAAAACAACTTTCATCCCACTTTAAAAGAAGGGTATATGGAGGGCGCCTCAATGACCAAACACAATGGGAAATACTACCTGCAATATGCTGCACCGGGCACCCAGTTTAATGTATACGGCGATGGTGTTTATATTGGTGAATCGCCTCTTGGTCCCTTTTCTTATATGAAAAACAATCCGATGAGTTTTAAACCGGGTGGTTTTACAAACGGTGCCGGACACGGAATTACCGTTAAAGAAACAAACGGGCAGTACTGGCATTTTGCTACAATGGCATTGGCTTCCAACTCGCATTGGGAGCGGCGTTTGTGTATGTTTCCGGCCTATTTTGATGATGATAATTTGATGCATTCCAATACGCACTACGGCGATTATCCTCGTTTTGGTCCCGGTCATCCAACAAAAGCAGGAAAACATTGTGGATGGATGTTACTATCGTATAAAGGAAAAGTAACCGTGTCTTCATCAAAAATGCAAATCGTAAAAAGTACATCAACCGACGACGATTTTCAAATAACAGAAATGCCGCTTGTAAAAAACAGTGCCGGAGAGATCGTTTCTGATGTGCTAACGGATGAAAGCCCCAAATCGTTTTGGGTAGCCGAAGCCAATAACGATCAGCAATGGGTAAAGATAGAGTTGCTGCAACCCGGAGATATTTATGCCATTCAGCTCAACTATCACGATCACGAATCGGGCATTTACACCAGAACAGAAGGCTTACGGCATCGTTTTAGTATTGAGGTTTCGGAGGATGGTACAAACTGGAAAACGGTAGTTGACCGGTGTAAAAGTTACAAAGATACTCCCAACGCTTATATCGTACTTAACCAGGCAGTTCGTGCAAAATTTGTGAGATACAAAAATGTAGAAGTACCGGGTAATAACCTGGCTTTGTCGGAAGTGCGGGTATTTGGGAAAGGATTTGGAAAGAATCCGTCAAAAGTGAAAAATTTTAATGTACAACGTTTGGAAGACCGGCGGGATGCACAACTCAGTTGGGAAAAGGTTGAAGGAGCACAAGGTTATAACGTGTACTGGGGAATTGCTCCCGACAAACTCTATAATTCGTGGCTTATTTACGACAATACAGATTTGCTGATGCGCTGTCTGGATAAAAATACAAGCTACTATTTTTCAATCGAATCATTTAATGAAAATGGAATTTCGGAACAGTCGGAAATTCTGAAAGTTGAATAAAATCTACAAAAAACCTCGAAGATGAAGTTATACAAACTGGCAGTATTAAGTTTGATTGTTTTGGTGTCGTGCCAAAGTCAAAAAACCGAAAATAAAGATGCTGAAATGGACATGTTTATCAGTAAACTGATGAACGAAATGACCATTCAGGAAAAAATAGGCCAATTAAATTTGGTTACACCGGGCGGTGGAATTTTAACCGGATCGGTGGTTAGCAGCGATGTGGAAACGAAGATCAGGAACGGAAATGTTGGCGGCATTTTTGGTGTTTACGGTCCCGAAAAAGTTCGGCAGGCACAAAAACTGGCAGTGGAAGAAAGCCGCCTGAAAATTCCAATGCTGTTTGGTTCCGATGTAATTCACGGATACAAAACCATTTTCCCAATACCCTTGGGAATGGCCTGCAGCTGGGACATGGAACGAATTGAACAAGCAGCACAAATAGCTGCCAAAGAAGCTACTGCCGATGGTATTTTCTGGAACTTTTCGCCCATGGTTGATATTTCGCGTGATCCGCGCTGGGGGCGCATCTCCGAAGGATCAGGCGAAGATCCGTATCTGGGTTCACAAATTGCCAAAGCCATGGTAAACGGCTACCAGCAAAACGATGTTTCGGCCGAAAATACAATGATGGCGACCGTTAAACATTTCGCTTTATACGGCGCAGCCGAGGCCGGGCGCGATTACAATTCGGTTGACATGAGCCGATTAAAAATGTATAACGAATATTTGCCTGCATACAAAGCTGCAATTGATGCCGGAGCAGGTTGTGTTATGTCGTCGTTTAACGATGTGGACGGAATTCCGGCAAGTGGAAACAAATGGCTTTTAAGCGATTTGTTGCGCGGTGAGTGGAACTTCGATGGTTTTGTGGTTTCCGATTATACCTCGGTGAATGAGATGATTGCGCATGGTTTGGGTGATTTACAAGCTGTTTCGGCTCTTGCTCTAAATGCCGGACTCGATATGGATATGGTGGGCGAAGGTTTTCTTACTACGCTTGAAAAATCGTTGAAGGAAGGCAAAGTTTCTGAAGAAAATATAAACACTGCTTGCCGAAGAGTGCTGGAGGCTAAATACAAATTAGGCTTGTTTGACGATCCGTATCGTTATATCGATGAATCGCGACCAGAGAAAGACATCTTAACGAAGGAAAATCGGGCTGCTGCGCGCGAAACTGCTGCCCATTCATTTGTTCTGTTGAAAAATAACAAGCAGGTTTTGCCCCTAAAAAAGTCGGGAAAAGTGGCTTTGGTTGGACCGCTGGCCGACAGTCAGAATAACATGCTGGGAACCTGGGCTCCAACCGGCGATCATTCCGAGGCCATAACCGTAATTAAGGGATTTAATAATGTAATTGGAAACGATGTAGAAGTACTTTATGCCAAGGGTGCAAATATTGTTGATGATACTCAATATGCTGAAAAGATAAATGTTTTCGGGCCAAAGGTAAACATCGATAAACGTTCTCCGGAACAAATGATACGCGAAGCAGTAGCAGCGGCAAAAAAGGCCGATGTAATTGTTGCGGTAGTTGGCGAAGCTTCTGAAATGAGTGGCGAATCTGCCAGCCGTTCTGAAATTACGATTCCTGAGTGTCAAAAGAAACTTATTCGCGAGTTGTCGAAAACTGGCAAACCATTGGTATTGGTTATTATGAGTGGTCGCCCGTTGGCAATTTCGGAGGAAAACGAATTGGCCGATGCCATTTTATTTACCTGGCATCCGGGTGTTGAAGCCGGAAATGCGATTGCCGATGTTGTTTTTGGCGATTGTAATCCCTCCGGAAAGCTGGCTGCTACTTTCCCCCGAAATGTTGGACAAATACCGCTGTATTATGCCATTCGGAATACCGGACGGCCACAGGCTGGCGAAACATTTACCAAATTCAAATCGAACTATCTCGACGTATCAAACTCCCCGCTTTTCCCTTTTGGATACGGATTGAGTTATACACAATTCGCCTATTCAAATCTTCAAATGAGCAGCACAAAGCTTACTTCTGAAGGAGCAATTCAAGTTAGTGTAGATGTAAAAAATACGGGAAATTTTGACGGAGAAGAAGTGATCCAGCTTTACATTCGCGATGTTGTTGCATCCATTACGCGCCCAATGAAAGAGTTAAAAGGATTCAAAAAAGAAATGATTCTGAAAGGAGAAAGTAAAACTGTTAGCTTCGAAATTTCAGAAAAGGATTTGCGTTTTTACAACAGCCAGCTTCATTTTGACTCAGAACCCGGCGAATTTGAAGTATTTATTGGAGGAAACTCTGATCAGTTATTAAAAGCTAGCTTTATTCTGGAAAAATAGAACAAGACTATTTTACTGTTCCGTAAAAGAGTAGAACAAAAAGTTTATGTTGGCATATCTTTCTTTCAACTTTTCAGGATATGAATGAATGGATTTTTTATTTTATTAATTGTAAATTTGACACGAATCAAAACAAACTTATTTACAATCATGAAATACTTCTCGGTTTTTATCCTGATTTTATGCCTTTTACCTCAATTCTCGTGTAACTGCGATACCCAACAAGTAAATGAAATAGATCCGTCGCTGGTACTTTGGTACAACGAACCGGCCGAAAGCTGGACAGAAGCTTTGCCGGTTGGAAATGGTCGTTTGGGTGCAATGGTGTACGGAGGTACCGAAGTTGAAACCATTCAGTTTAACGAGGAAACACTTTGGACAGGCCAGCCGCATGATTATTCGCACAAAGAAGCCTACCGGGTTTTGGATAAATTGCGTGAGTTGCTTTGGGATGGAAAACAGGAAGAAGCACATAAATTAGGAAATGAGAAATTTATGTCGGAACCTTTGGGACAGCTTTGTTACCAGCCTTTTGGAAATATTATACTGAATTTTCCAAACCACGAAAATGTAAGTAATTATACCCGTAAACTCGATTTGGAGAACGCACTGGCTAGTGTTTCATATGATTTGAATGGGGTGAACTACTCACGTGAAATTTTGTCTTCGGAACCCGATCAGGCGCTTCTTATTCAACTGGAAGCATCGCAAAAAGAGGCACTGGAATTTTCGGTAAGGTTGGATACACCACACAATAAATTTGATGTTTCTGTTGATGGAAATGTAATTGTGATTAAGGGTCTTGCCAATAATTATCCGGATGAAAAAGTGAGAGCCGGCGCTCCTTATCCGGAGAGTAAAGTAACTTTTGAAGCAAGATTAAAAGTGATAAGCGACGGAGAACTGGTGTCGAAAGACGGTACTATTGTTGTTCGTAATGCAAAAAGTGCAACCTTGCAATTGGTTGCTGGTACCAGTTTTATAAACTACAACGATATTAGTGGAGATCCGGAAGAAAAATGTATTACCTATTTAAATAATCTCGAGGGCAAATCTTTTGAAGATGTAAAAGACGCGCATGTGGCTGATTACCAAAATTTGTTTGGACGTGTTAAATTGGATCTTGGAAAATCGGAAATTTCGAGCAGGCCGACGAATGAACGTTTAGCTACTTTCTACGCCGATGAAGACCCGAGTTTGGTGGCATTGCTTTATCAATACGGCAGATATTTACTCATTTCATCATCTCGTAAGGGAACTCAGCCTGCAAACCTGCAGGGAATCTGGAACGACGATATTACTCCTCCGTGGGACAGTAAATACACCATAAACATTAATGCCGAAATGAATTACTGGCCGGCTGAAATTACAAACTTGTCGGAGTTGGCTGAGCCTTTATTCGGTATGGTTGAGGATTTATCAGTTACCGGTCGGAAAGTGGCAAAGGAACATTACAATAGCGATGGATGGGTGGCACATCATAATACGGATATTTGGCGTGGCGCAGCACCTATAAACAACGCAAACCACGGAATTTGGATAAGTGGAGGAGCCTGGTTGAGCCAGAATTTGTGGTGGCACTATCAATTTTCAGGGGATAAGGGTTTTCTAAAAAACAGGGCTTATCCAATCATGAAAGAAGCGTCTGTATTTTTTGCTTCTTATTTGGTTCCCGATCCTAAAAATCCGGAGTGGCTGATAAGCGGACCAAGTAACAGTCCTGAAAACGGTGGTCTGGTAATGGGGCCAACCATGGATCACCAGATCATCAGAAATCTGTTAAACAATACCATCGAAGCGGCAAACGTTTTGGGGGTTGATGCCGATTTTGTACAGGTTCTTCAGGAGAAAAGTTCGAAAATTGCACCAAATCAAATTGGGCGTTATGGTCAGTTGCAGGAATGGCTGGAAGATAAAGACGATCCTGAAAATGAGCATCGCCATGTTTCACATTTATGGGGATTACATCCGGGGAATGAAATTCATCCCTTAACAACTCCCGAACTGGCAGAAGCTTGTAAAGTAGTATTGGCACATCGTGGTGACGGTGGAACCGGTTGGTCGCGCGCCTGGAAAATAAACTTTTGGGCACGTTTGCTTGATGGTGATCATTCGTTTTTAATTTTAAAGAATTTGATGGTTCCATCCATTGATGCGAAAACGAACAAAGATAATGGTGGTTTGTACCTGAATTTATTTGATGCGCATCCACCCTTTCAAATCGATGGCAATTTTGGGGCAACTTCCGGAATTACAGAAATGCTTTTACAGTCGCACTTGCGCGATGAAAACGGAGATTATTTCCTCGATATATTACCGGCATTACCCACTGCTTTGGCAAGTGGAGAGATTAGCGGAATTAAAGCCAGAGGCGGATTTGAACTTGCTCTTGTGTGGGAGAACGGCAATTTGGTTTCGGTGGATGTAAAATCGCTTGTTGGAAATAAATTGAATCTGCGTTATGCCGGAGCACTGATTTCTCAGGATACACAAATAGGAGAGACTTACTCTTTTACAAACGCCAACTTTTAGAAGGAAAATACTTCCGATTTTCGGACTTCCTTCTTCCAACTTTTAAAAATCATGAAAGCACTGGTTCTTGATAACTATATGGAGCTGAATTACCGCGACTTTGCCAAGCCGGAAATTGCAGCAAATGAAGTTTTGGTTCGCGTTCAAGCTTGCGGAATTTGTGGTAGCGATATACATGGTATGGATGGCAGTACCGGACGACGACAGCCTCCGATTATTATGGGGCACGAAGCTTCCGGCGAAATTGCCGGGCTTGGTTCAGATGTTCGGGGCTGGAAACTTGGCGATCGTGTAACCTTCGATTCAACCATTTATCCCTTAAACGACTGGTATACTTTACAAGGCCGTTACAACATAAGCGACAACCGAAAAGTGCTGGGTGTTTCTCCAATCGATTATAAAAAGCATGGTGCATTTGCCGAATATGTTTCTATGCCGGCTCATATTTTATACAAAATACCCGACAACGTTACTTTTGAACAGGCAGCCATGGTTGAACCAGTGGCAGTAGCTGCTCATGCAGTAAAAGTTTCAAAAATTCAGGCGGGGCAGAGTGCACTTGTTGTTGGGGCCGGAATGGTAGGAACTTTTGTTGTAAAAATGCTGGAAATTGCCGGTGCTTCGCCAATTATTGCAATCGATTTAGATGAAAACAAACTCGCGCTCGCCAAAGAATTTGGGGCAACACATACCTTTTTAAGTACTACCGAAAATTTGACCGAAAAAATTGCAGAACTGACTCATAACCGGGGCACCGATTTTGGTTTCGAAGTAGTTGGGATGTCAGAAACCGTGAACATTTGCATCAGCGCTTTACGAAAAGGGGGAACTGCTGTTTTAGTAGGTAACCTGCGGCCTGAAGTGACTATTCCTTTGCAAAAAGTTGTAACCACCGAGTTATCGCTTTTGGGGAGTTGTGCCATAAATGGCGAATATGCTTTGGTACTCGATTTTATGTCGTCAGGGAAAGTAAATGTCGATAAAATGATATCTGCAGTTGCTCCGCTGGCCGAAGGAGCGAAATGGTTTAACCGACTTTATACAAAAGAACCCGGATTAAACAAAGTCATTCTGGTTCCTTGATTTTTGTGGCAATTTGGTATCGCTTTCAACTTTTTTTGCTGAAAAACCAACATTTAAAAACTAAACCTTTTATGAAAAACGATCGATTAAGAACAAAATCTGTTTACAATATTGCTATTCTTGGCTGCGGTAAGGTGGCACATCTTCATGCAAAAGCCATATTAAATCTACCCAACGCAAATTTGGTTGGAGTTTGGAGCAGAAGTCTAAAAACTGCCACAGAGTTTGCAGCTCAGTATCAGGTAGCCAGTTACACCAATATCGACAAATTGATCAGAAGCAAAAATGTTGATTTGGCAATTGTTTGCACTCCACATCCTTTTCATTTAAATCCATGCGTTGAAGCAGCCAATGCCGGAGCAAATATTCTGGTTGAAAAACCTTTGGCATCTACTCTGGATGACGCCGATAAAATGATAGCCGCCTGCAAACATGCGGGAGTCAAACTGGGTGTTGTTAGTCAAAGGCGTTGGTACGAGCCTGTAAAACGGGTAAAGGAAGCCATTGATGCCGGCAAAATCGGTAAGCCGGTTTTTGGTACAATTAATATGCTTGGTTGGCGTGACAGGGATTACTACGATGCTGATTTGTGGCGCGGTACATGGGAAATGGAAGGAGGTGGAGTTTTGGTCAATCAGGCACCACATCAGTTAGATATTTTATTGTGGTACATGGGTGAAATCGATGAGGTGTATGGACATTGGCAAAACCTGAATCATCCGTATATTGAAGTTGAAGATACTGCCGTTGCCATTGTTAAGTTTAAAAATGGTGGCATCGGAAATATAATAGTTAGTAACTCCGAAAAACCCGGTATTTACGGGAAAGTGCATGTGCACGGCGAGAACGGTGCTTCAGTAGGTGTTCAAACCGATGGTGGAGCCATGTTTATTGCAGGTATGTCAGGCATACTGGAGCCTCCGGTAAATGATATTTGGTCGGTACCTGGAGAAGAAAAAATGTTGGATAAATGGGTTGAGGAAGATTGTGCACATTTTAATACAATCGATCCGATGGTGTATTATATGGAACGACAAATCGAAGATTTTTTGCAGGCCCTTGAAACCAATTCAGAACCATTGGTAAATGGAGTAGAAGGAAGAAAAACCGTTGAATTATTTACCGCTATTTATCGCTCAACCCGCGACAATAAACCCATTAAATTTCCACTAAAACCTGAAGGTAAAGGCGATATGTACGGACGGCTTAGTTCAAAAAAATAAAGTAGCGCAGGTGCGAACGGGGCTCTTGCTGCATGTCAATGTCGATTCGTTCGCACCTAGATAATATTATATTTACAGACAGTGTTTTTTGTCATTATGTTAATAAAAACTGGCTTTTACTGCTGATTGACGGCTCAATTATCGAATTTTCCTCAAAATATTTGGAAAATTGAAATCAAGACTATACTTTCCCATCACAAACCCTTATTTTTTATCTTTTTGTTTTTTATTATGGGCAGCTTTTTGGACGAAAGTTGCCCTTTTGTGTCTTGTTGCGAACGGTAAAAGACATTTGAGAGCTGAAATATGAACTTATTGAGAGTACAACTATATCATTAAACAAATGGTAAACAGTAACAACACCTATTGTTTTGTTTATTCATTTATCGGGCATTCATCAAGGATGATAAAAAATTAGGAAGAATTAAGGCAGGTTTACCTGCCTTTTTTTATGTCATGTCTTTTTCAAGAAAAGCAGCTGTAGTTTTAATCGATTCGGGAATGGCAGTGTATTTTAAGCCGGTTAAACGAGTTACTTTTGAACCATCGAAATTGTTAACAAGGTTTCGTCCACTCGCTGTTTCTTTTGTAATAAAAGGAGCTTTTCGGGTAAAGAAACTAACAAGTTTTGCCATTCTCCACACCAGTGCTAAAAGTAAATCGTTCGCCCAAATGGCAGGAGCCGGTTTTTCCAGAGACTGGGCAATTTGAGAAAATATATACTGGTAACTCAGGTTTTCTGCACTCAAAATAAAACGCTGATTTTTGCACCGCTCAAAATTTGAGGAATCTGTCACCAAAATCATGGCCTGCACAACATCTTTAACATCTATAAAACCGGTTACTCCTTTGGTGTAGAATTTCATGCCATCCCAAATTGTTTTGAATATTTTTGAACTTCCGCTTTCCCAGTTGCCTGGTCCAAAAATAATGGACGGATTTACAATTACAGCATCCAGTCCCTCTTCAATGCCCCGCCATATTTCAACTTCCGAGAAGAACTTACTTTCGGAATAGCCTGAATTCTTTTTAGAAGGTAGCCAGTTGGTTTCTTCGGTAATAGCCTGTCCGTTTTGTAATTTTCCGAGCGCGGCAATCGAACTTACATGGCATAATTTTTTAACTCCGTTTTCAATGGCAGCATCCACAAGATTTCGTGTACCTTCCACATTGTTCGAAATCATTCTCACTCTTTCCTTTGGATCAAACGACACAATGGCGGCGCAGTGAAAGATTTCGGTAACACCAATCAGTAGTTTTTCAAGCGAATAATAGTCGAGAATATCTCCATCAACCCATTCTATTTTTTCAAAAAGTTCCTGTGGATTTTCGGTGTAATAGGAAAAGGTTTTTAGAACCTGATTTAAGTTGCTTGTCGCGCGTTTTAAAGCCCGTACTTCTTTCCCGGCTTTTGTAAGTTCAAAAAGTAAATGCGCTCCAACCAATCCTGTTCCACCTGTAACAAATATCATATTGTTTTATTAGCTGTTCCAAGGAGTAACCGCCTTGGTCCCAAAATGTTTAGCTGTAATTGTATCAATTGATACTTTAAAAATCCCAACATTTTTAACAGCAGGTGTTCCAAATTTGAATTCGCGCTTGCTGTATTGTTGCATTATTAAAGTCAGACAGCGGTATTTTTCATCAAAATCTTCAATAAATTCAACGGTTCCTTCCACATTTACCGATTTTGATTTTACACGATAACTGCAACCTACCTGTACATCCTGCCAGGCCAAATCTTCACCCAAAGTCCAGTTTATGCACACTTTCTGATTTTTCTGAATGGTTTCCCACATGCGACCTTCCTGCGCAGAATGCAGAATAATTGAATCACCGTCCAGGGCAAAATTCATGGGCAACACATAAGGAATGTTATTGTCTGCCATGGCCAGGTAACAGGTTTTACATGCCGTTATAATTTTTTCAATTTCGTTTCGGTCTTCAATAAAAATGGTTCGCATAAATCAAAAATTAATTAATTGTTCGGTTGCCTAAATATTCTGCCAAATCTTTTTCAAGACGTTTCAGATTCATGTACATGGATTGTTCTTCAATCACTTTGTCGAAATTATTTTCGGCAGCTGCTTTGTCGATGGCCTTTTCAATGGTCATCATCATCATTTTAATTTTCCGGAGTTTGTACTCGTTCACAATTCGTGGAACCAGCAAATCCAAAATATCCTCTTCGCTTTCGGTAAATGCACCGGCTTTTGTCCAGCGTTTACTCTCGGTATGTTTCTCCGATAATAAATCTGTTGCGAATTTGCTGATCTGACTTTCCGGATGATAAATAAAATGTTTCCAGGGATCAAAATTCGTATTATCGAGGTTGTCCCTTACCTCGTAAAATATTTTTTGAAATACTTTGTTTTCCGACACCAACTCATCAGACTCCAGTTCGTCAATCATGTATTCGCCAACCGAAATTAAATACACTTCGTTGGTTTTCTCGTCTTCCACTTCAAATACCTTTGCCGTGCAATGTTTTAAAAGAAACCTCAAAAACTCACGTTCCTCAATGAATAATCGGGCTGATTTTTCGACAGGAACTACCGGCGTTTGTTTTTGTTGCTGAACGGCTTGCTGCGATTTTTCACGAAGTTCTTTTTTCTGAAAATCTTCGCTTTGTTTGTATTTCTGCCGACGTACTTCGGTATATAAAACCTGTTCATCTACTCCCAGTAAACGACTACATTCTTTAATATAAACCGACCGTGTAATAGTATCCGGAATTACAGCTACCGAGCCAATTACATCGGTAATGAGGCGGGCTTTTGCCACCGGATCATTTTCGGTACTTTTTAAAAGAAGACGCGTTTTGAACTGAATAAAATCGGTTTCGTTTTTTTGGATGTATTCCAGATAACCGCTCGAACCCATTTTTTTTGCAAAGGAATCAGGGTCTTCGCCGTCGGGGAGTAACAAAACTTTTACATTCATACCCTCTTCCAACACCAAATCAATTCCCCGTAACGAGGCTTTTATTCCGGCAGCATCTCCATCGTAAATAATGGTAATATTAGGTGTAAATCGTCGTATTAATCTAATTTGATCGGGAGTTAAAGCGGTTCCCGACGATGCTACAACATTTTGGATACCCGCCTGATGCATCGATAAAACATCGGTGTAGCCTTCAACCAGGTAACATTTATCGGTACGTGTCATCTCCCTTTTTGCCTGGTATATTCCATAAAGTACTTTGCTTTTATGGTAAATCTCCGATTCAGGCGAATTCAGGTATTTGGCTATTTTTTTGTCGTTGGTTAAAGTTCGGCCGCCAAAAGCAGTTACCCGCCCGGCAAGGTTATGTATGGGAAACATTACCCGCCCTGCAAAACGGTCGCGCATCCAGTCGTCGCGTTTGATTGTTAGTCCTGTTTTCTCCAGAAATTCGATTTTATAACCTTGTTTTTGTGCGGCATCGGTAAACGGTGTTTTTCCGTCAGGAGCAAAACCAACTTCGAATTTTTTCAGAATGTCGTCGCGGAAATTACGTTCACGGAAATAACTTAAACCGATGGTTCGGCCTTCATTTTCTTCCCACAAATAACGCGTAAAATATTTTTGAGCAAATCCGGAAACGATCATCAAACTTTCACGGGCATCCTTTAGTTGCTTCTGTTCTTCCGTTTCTTCTTCTTCGCGAACCTCAATGTTGTATTTTTTGGCCAGCCATTTTAATGCTTCAGGATAGGTTAGATTTTCGTGTTCCATGATGAAATTCACGGAGTTACCCCCTTTCCCACAGCCAAAGCATTTAAAAATCCCCTTGGCCGGAGATACGGTAAACGAAGGTGTTTTTTCGTTGTGAAAAGGGCAAAGCCCAAGCATGTTAACGCCTCGTTTCCGAAGCGTTACAAAATCGGAAACCACGTCTGAAATCTCCGCCGCATCTATAATCCTATCTATTGTAGCATGGTCAATCATCACTACAAAAATATCAGAAAACAATTACATCTATGAGGTATTTCTGTTTTTTTAAATCAAATCATTTTTATGTTGTATTTTTAAGCAAACTTTGGTTTACATGAAAAAATTAGTAATACTCTCGGGAGCTGGAATGAGTCAGGAAAGTGGTTTAAAAACTTTCAGAGACATGGGCGGTTTGTGGGAAAGTTACGATGTAACCGAAGTGGCCACTCCCGAAGCATGGGAAAGAGATCCGCAATTGGTACTGCGGTTTTACAACCAACGACGCAAACAGCTTTATGAAGTGGAGCCAAATGCCGGTCATTTAAGCATTGCCGAACTGGAAAAATGGTTTGATGTGCACATTGTAACTCAAAATGTAGATAACCTGCATGAACGTGCCGGTAGTTCGAAAGTACTGCATTTGCATGGCGAATTAATGAAAGCCAGAAGTACGGTTGACTCGTTTTTGGTTTACGAACTGGAACACTGGGCATTGGATATGGGCGATATCTGTGAGAAAGGAAGTCAGCTTCGCCCACATATTGTTTGGTTTGGCGAAGGAGTAACCGAAATGCCAAAAGCCTTAAAAATTGTAGAGCAGGCCGATATTTTACTTGTTATTGGAACATCGCTTGCAGTTTATCCGGCTGCCGGTTTGGTAAATTACGTTAAATCAGGAACACCGATATTTGTTATTGATCCAAACCGACCTGAAGTGTTTCAGCAAAATGTAACGTACATTGAAGAAAAGGCCGGGAAAGGAATGGAACTGGTGAAAGAGAAACTTGAAAAACTGAAATAGAATGATACGAAAACTGTTGATTGCCGGGATATTTGTATTTTTTGTGAATGTAATTGTTGCCCAGCGTTTTGATGCTGGATTAATTGCAGGTTTTAATGCCAGCCAGGTGGAAGGAGATACGTTTAAAGGATACCATCAGGCAGGTATTTTGGCCGGACTGTTTGTGCAAACCGATGTTGCCCCTGCAATTTTGGCCGGAATGGAAATCAAGTACTCGCAAAAAGGTTCGCGTAGAAAATTCGATCCAAAACAACCCGACGTTGACAAATACGGTATGCGACTGGGTTATATCGATTTGCCGCTTTTTATGGGATTCAGAACAAACGACAACAGCATGATTATTGGAGGAATTGCTCCCGGAATTTTAATTCATTCGAAAGAAACAAACAGTGACGGAGAAATTCCGGAACAGGACAGGCAGGATTTTAACCGGTTTGATTTGCAGCCTTTTGTAGGATTTCAATTCGATTTTTTAGAGCGGGCTTCGGTTGATTTACGTTTTGCTCTGTCGGTTATTCCCTGCAGCGACAAATCCGAAACCAATTACTATTTTCATAACGGATTGTTTAACAATGTAATATCGCTGGCTTTGTATTATAATTTAGGGAACTTGAGATAGTTTTTATTCTTCGCGGAATTCTTTACTTACCCCAGCTCGGTTACAAGCAGTAAATTCCCTGTGTTATTTGTGCATTTATTCACTTCATCGAACGAAAACAATACACCCCCTTGAATTGTCTATGTAATTAGCCGATTTATAGTTTATTACCAAAACTTCAATTATGAAGAAAAAAAGTTACATGAATCCCTATGTTGCGGGTGTTCTTTTAGGACTGGTATTGTTATCTGCCATGTTTTTTTCGGGTAGAGGATTAGGTGCCAGTGGAGGTTTAAAATACACAGTTGTTGCAGCGGTTGGCGCTATAAACATGGAACACGTGCAGCAATCGCCCTATTACAGTAAGTATTTCGAAAATGGTGAACGCCCATTAAAAAGCTGGCTGGCATTTGAAGTGTTGGGAATGGTTTTGGGTGGATTTATTTCAGGAGCCATTTCGGGACGCTTAAAGTTTAAAGTTGAAAGATCGCCAAAAATATCGACTAAAAAACGACTGCTTTTTGCGTTTTTAGGTGGAGTGTTTTTTGTGTACGGAGCGCAACTTGCGCGTGGATGTACAAGTGGGGCTGCTCTGTCAGGAATGGCTGTTTTGTCGGTTGCCGGATTTGTAACCATGATCGCCATTTTTGGTTCAGCCTATCTTTTTGCCTGGTTTTTCAGAAAACTATGGATTTAAATGAATGTATAAATTAAAAGATTTTAGACAATTATGGGACCCATATCAATATTTTCCGAACTACCGCAATGGCTCGATTTGCTCATTGCTTTTATAATAGGAACAGGTTTTGGTTTTGCACTGGAGCAAGCCGGATTTTCGTCGAGCAGAAAGCTGGCAGGCATGTTTTATGGCTACGATACTACCGTGTTAAAAGTATTTTTTACGGCGGCAATAGTAGCTTTGTTAGGTTCTCAAGTGCTCAGCTTTTTGGGCTTGCTAAATTTGAATATGGTGTTTGTAAATCACTATTATTTGGGTGCAACTTTAATTGGCGGAACAATTATGGGTGCCGGTTTTATTATGGGAGGCTTTTGTCCTGGAACCGGGATCAGTGCTTTGGCAATTGGTAAAATTGATGCTATGATTTTTCTGCTTGGAGGATTGTTCGGAGCTTATCTTTTTGCCGAAACGTATCCGTTTATTCAGCCGCTGGCAATGGGAAGTTACAAAGGACCACTAAAAATTGATGAGTGGATGGGTATTTCATCGGGTGCATTTACCCTGCTGTTAATTGTTGTGGCGGTGGGTTTATTTTGGCTGGCGGAATTGGCAGAGAAAAAATTTGATCGCCCGGATATTCGTTCCGAACTTTAATTTGATTGTATGAATGCACGAATAAAAATATCGGTTTTATTACTTGGAATTGGATTGTTACTTGCCTTTTTGCCCTATAGTCCGTCTCACACCTTTCAGGTAAAACCAAGCGAACTTGTGGCAAAGCTCAGCGCCGGTGACTATTCTTTTACGGTTGATCAGGTGGCTCGTTTTGTAAATAACGAAGACAGTACTGTTCAGTTGATTGATGTAAGAAGCGAAGAAGAATTTAAAAATTGCAATATTCCCGGAGCAATTAATATTCCTTATTCTGATTTATTAAATCCCGATTGGGAAGGGTATTTAAACCAGCCCGGGATTCGAACAATTTATTATGCAAACTCCGATCAGATGGCTGAGCTGGCTTTGACAATTGCACAAGGAATGGGCTACGAAAATAGTTTTGTGATGAAAGGTGGATTAAACGAGTGGTTTAGAACTGTAATGCTGAGTAATTTTTCGGGCGAGCGAATTACACCGCGCGAAAATGTGTTGTTCGAAAACAGGTATAAGGCGCGCAAAACATTTACACAAATAAATAGTTTGCCCGATAGTTTAAAAACACAATTTGTTGAAGCCCGCAGATTAAAAGAGGCACAGTTGGATGGTGGTTGCGAATAACAAAGATTGGAAAAATGAAACAACTAAAAAGTTTAGGTTTAATAATTCTGTTTTTATCAGTTGTATTGGTTTTGCTTGTAGTTCGCTTGCTGGATAAAGATTTGTTTAAACAAGAGGCAGAACAGGCAATAAAACAGAGCACAGCTGGCCAAAATCTTATTACACGTGCAGAGCTTAAAAATACGGGCGATTTTTTGTTTGTGAATTTAAGCACCGATGCAGCAGATCCTGAAAGCTTTGAAAATAGTGTGCCGATCGCATTCAAACACATTTTGGATGCAGAGAATCAAAAACTTTTTAAGGAATCAAAATCCAAAATAGTACTGTATTCTGAAGATAATTCAGACGCAACAAAAGCCTGGGTGATACTTTCCCAAATGGGATTTGAGAATGTATTTCTGTTGCAAACAGAAGAAAATGGCGACGTATTAAAATACAAATTCCAGCCTGATACAAAAACCGGGCTGGAATAAGTACTGTTTTACTGTATAGAAATTCAGTCTTTTACCAGAGGATAATTGCCAATTTCTTCTGACGTAAAAGGCAACCACGACATCGTACTTTTATCCTGAATCATTTTATTGTACATAAAGGCGTTATTGCCATAAATCAGCGTTTTTGCATCGTAGCCAAAAAGGCGTAAATATGCGGTTACAAAACTCGAATTATGACCGGTGCCGCAATATACAACTATGGGTTTGTCGTTCGGAATGGTTTGCATTTCGCTCTCAATTCCAAGTGTTCCTTTTGGTTTATATCGTACTGCTCCTTTAATATGCCCCGCTTCGTATTTATCCCGACGATCGTAATTGATTATGAAATAATTGTCGGGTTGTTCAAAAACGGTTTCAGCTTTTACAATTGCCTCCGGAAATCCGGCCTCAAACAAAGCATTAAATCGTTTGGTCAATAGTTCTTCTCCGTTGTTTGTTCCGGCATTCATTTTCGGGAAATCAACAGGCTCCGGTTTGTCATTTGATCCCGGTTCTAATTTATCTTCAAAGTTCGATGCAACTGAAGCGAACCAGGCATCGTTTGCCAGTTCTTCGTTCCAGGCACTCATTCCCCAACGCATTGCATACACGTTGCCGTAACCCATTAGTCGTAACAACGAAGCCGAATAACTTGAAGTTTGACCGGAGTAACAAACCAAAATAATCCGCTCGTATTCAAAGGGTTTAATTTTATTTATAAAATAATCGGGGAGTTGACTAAATTCAACATTCTGAGCTCCCTTGATGTGTCCGTTTTTATACGATTCAGGCTTTCTTAAATCGATAACCAGGTTGTTTTTATCCAGTTCTTCGAATACTGAAGCCGCCTTTATTAGCGAAGGAAAATCATGGCTGTTTACATAATCTCCCATTTCGTTGAGGTAGGCCATCAATGCTTTTGCTTCGGCATTTATTTCAACCGGTTCAGCTTTTGCTACAGGCGTTGTACTTTCCTGTGGTGCACTGCTTTTCTTTTGCCCACCCGAACAGGATAAAAGAAGTGCAAAAACTGAAAGCGTAAAAAACCGGCTTACTAATTTTAAGTTATTCATGATAAAGTCAGACTGAATTGTTTAACCTTGTTTCTCAACTTTTACACCATCTTTGTCGTACTCAACACTTCCTGTACGGCGTCCTTCATCGTCATATTGATATTCAACAACTGCAACTCCGTTGTCCGGATTATTGGCCACATTTTTATCAATATCCATGTTGATTTGTTTTACAATTGCGCCGTGCTCATCGTACACGTTTGTGCTTACCGGAATTCTTTTCCCTCCAAGTGGTTCGTCATCCTGATCGTATTGAGTGGTTTCAAGAACATATCCGTTTTCATCCACCACATTTACACGTTTTGCCCAGCCTCCAAATAAGTTCGAAAGTTGTCCACCGGTATTGTGAACCGAAAAGTTCAGAACATCGCCGTCTTTTGTAT
The DNA here is from genome assembly GCF_963675585.1 of uncultured Draconibacterium sp. NCBI lineage: Bacteria > Pseudomonadati > Bacteroidota > Bacteroidia > Marinilabiliales > Prolixibacteraceae > Draconibacterium > uncultured Draconibacterium sp. The sequence goes on along the minus strand of NZ_OY776411.1, from coordinate 712,577 downwards.
TTTTAAATAAGAAATACGAAACGCCAATATCACCGCAATTTTCTTCGGTACAGTCGTACAGTGTATCCGATTCATAATTGGCCATTCGTACCATGTATCCGTTGTCGTCATACGAAAACCGAAGTTCGTAAAAAGGGCAGAACGGATTCATTACCACTTCTTCGTTTGCCAAATTGTATCGAAGTTCCTGGATCATTCCGTCTTCCAGTTTTTTCCATACATAATTATGAATGTTATTTCTGTTTTCAATGGCTGTGCCATTTTCATCCAGAAAGCGCAATCCGGTTCGCATTCCGACATCATTTAATGTGTATTCAAAAACAGTGGCACCACCGTTTTTTGTTGGCTCGCCTTTTTCATCAAAAAAGTGCTTAATCTGTTTGTTGCCTTCGTAAGTGTAAGTAATTTTTGCTGCTCCTCTCATCGACGAGTAACCCAACAAAACTCCATTCCGATTGTATTCAACCGACTCGAGTTGTTGTTTGTCGTTGTATGTAAATTTGTAATTGTTTACAGTTTTTGCTTCATCAGCTGTTAAGGCATGTGTTCCTTTTTCAATATCCCAGGGTGTTTCGGTAAATTGAAGATGGCGGTAGTACGCAACATTTGCATTTTCACTTGGTGCGGGTTTCTGGTTGCAGGAGAAAAGTACTGCTGCAAATACTACTATAAGACTGAATTTTAATAATTTCATTTTAAATAGATTAAGATAAATAATTCTTTTTAAGGTCTTAAACATTAAAAACTCAATTATGTTTATTTTCAGCACATTTTTTTTGAAGACTTTTAAGTTGCTAATAAATTCAAGATTAAGAATTTACCATCCATTTTGAAAAAACATCAAGGTAGTTCCAAAAAGAGCGCTTGACATCATCCGGTAAATCAAGTTTAGTTAACACTGTTTTATAACAGTTTAACCATTCAATTCGTCCTTCAGCAGTAATTTTAAAGGGTTGATGTCTGCGGTTTAATTGTGGCTTGCCGCGGTTTTTATTAAAATATTCAGGCCCTCCGCAAATCTGAATAAAAAAATCAGCCGAATGTTCTTTTGCTTTTTCCAAAGCAATTGGATTTTTTGGAAACAAATCTTTTATAGAACTTGCAGCCAGCAAATCGTAATGATCACTCACCATTTGTCGCATTCCTTCTTCTTGTAACAGCTCAAAAACCTGTTTTGAAGGAAGGGTTACTCCGGGGCGAACTCCCGGAAAATATTTACTGATTTCAAATTCCATTCTACTGTTTTTGTTTCTGAAACAAACAAATGGAAAAGTTGTTGAATCTATTTTCCAAAAACCCAGCCAATTCGTAATCCACTGCTTAATGCAATCGGAAAATCATCGGGAGCTACAATAAAACCGTAGGGTAGGCCATCGCTATCATCGGCTCCAAACCCATAGCCAACTCCGCAATAAATATCAACCAAAAACGCATCGTCGAATACCCACTGTTTTCCAAATTTTAGCATTAAGGCTAGTGTTACTTGTTTCTCTCTGCTATTGGAATAGTTATTGGAATAGCCACTGTAAGAATAGCCGTATGGATCGTAATCATAATAATAAGAATATCTGTCGTACGACATATATCGTAAAGCAATTTCCGGGGCAAAGTAAGTTCCTTTTAGCAAGTGCGAGTAATGCATGCGGTGCATATAAAAGTCGGGTTTGCGCGTAAATTTATAGGCAAATTTTCCATAAACTCCTCTTGGATCGATGTCTTGCACATCGTTTCCTAAACCCACAATTCCCAGTGCAGTTTCCCACGATCGGCCGGGTTTTATACTTTGCTCGTACGCCAGTTCGGTAGTACCAAATAGAGGTGAAAGAAAATTGACTTTTAATGCATGTTTCGATTGATTAACGTAGTATTCAGGATTGTCATAAGTGTCGTTTTCTATTTTTACCACTTCACCGGTTGCAAATTCAACACGGTCAACCAGAGCGTTGTCGATCCCAAAAATAAGTTTAGGATTTTCGGTGTAGTAATACTTTACTTCGGCCGAACCAAGCTCAGTAACTTTACAGTTAATGGTTTCGGAGCTTTTTTTTATAATTCTGTCTTGTGCGAAAAGAGAGACAGAAATAAATAAGAAAAAAATGGTAGTTAAAGTTTTCATGGTAGTTTTTTCTGTTTGGTGTTTCAAATTTTGTGCCGCAATTTATCAATATATTTCTTTCGTAATAGTAAAAATTGAATAAAAATTACTTTGGATTAAATATCTGCAAATGCAAGCGTGGCTATACTTACTTTGGTATCAGTAAGTTTTAAAAGCGGGAATGAACAAGCTTCGAGTGTGGATCCGGTAGTTACAACGTCATCAACCAATAATATGTGTTTTCCTAAAAACACTTGTGCATCATAAACTTCAAAAATACCATCTACATTTTGCCAGCGTTCAAACCTGTTTTTTTGGGTTTGAGTTGATGTAAATGATTTTCGGTACAGGTTTTTATCAATCACGGGTTTTTGCAAAACATCCGCAATTCCGGCAGCAATCCAGCGGCTTTGGTTGTATCCTCTTTTTTGTTCTTTTTTAGGATGTAAAGGAACCGGCACAATAATGTCGACTGAATTAAATCGCTCCGAATCAGCCAAGGCAAATCCAAATTTTCTACCGGTTTCAAATCCCAGCTCTTTCAATCCTTTGTATTTTATAAAATGGATGAGATGCTGGTACCGGCTTCCTTTTTTATACGAAAAAAATGCTGTGGCATTTTCAATTTGCACGCGACCCCAAAAAAGTTGAGCCACTTTGTTTTCTGTATTCAGATGGAAATTTGTTACTGGTAAATCGTGCCAGCAGTCGAAACAAATATATTTTTCCTGGGAGTTTAATCGTTCGCCACAAGTTGTACAGAGCGATGGAAAAACCAGTTCCAAAACATCAGAAATACCTTGCGAAATCCTATTCATACTGTCAAGTTACAAATTAATTTTTTCTTGTTTGTGTGTTTTATTCTTTATTGTTGCCAAAGAATATTTTGTTTGTTTTTGCTGAATAATTAGGTACTAATGTTTTCTTCTGCGTCTATAATACAAAGCCAGTGAAAATGTATAAAATTGATAGTTGGTTATTGTTGTCCGGCCCTTTCTATACTCAGTTTAAATTATTGGAGCATAGAAAATTGGTTCAATAAAATATTATTTTTACGGGCAATTATAGATCAATATACCTAAAAACAACTATTACTATGCTTAAAAGCTTTCGAAATTTCTTGCGTAAAAAACTCCTTTTTGTAATTTTTATTGGATTTGCGTTGGGGATACTTGTTACCATCTATTCGAACAAGGCAATTGAAGCCACATCAACACCCGAGTCGTGCGAAATGTGTCATGTTCATCCTCATGTTACCGATTCGTGGAAACTCTCGGTTCATCACGAAACCAGAGTCGGAATTCATATCGGATGTGTTGAATGCCACTTACCACCGAAAGGGCAGGGTTTCTTGAAAGAAAAAATTAAAGCATCTTCCAGAGATTTGTATGGATTTATATTTAAAGACAGTGCCGATTTTAATTGGGAAGCCAAATCAACTTTGGAGCAGGCACAACATTTTGTGTATAAAGAATCTTGTGTAAATTGTCATCAAAATCTTTTCCCGCTCACCTTAAATAAGGAAGGACAGGAAGCGCACTTGTATTATTCGCAAAACGAGGAAGAGTTGCGTTGTATTAACTGCCATTTAAATGTTGGCCATTTCGACCCGAATGCAAAACATGCAAAAAATGTTGAGTTTGGAGATGCCGGAAATGAAAGTGCCGAGAAGTACAAAGAAGCTGCAAAAGTAAATGCTCACGAAGATTATACCGAAACAATACCCGGAACAACGGTTGCTTTTAACATGAAAGCCATTCCGGGAGGAAGTTTTAAAATTGGCAGCCCCGAAGGGGAGCAGTTACGTAAACCCGATGAAGGTCCGCAAAAGACAGTTAATGTAAGTCCGTTTTTTATGGCAGAAGTGGAAGTGTCCTGGGATAACTACCTGGCTTTTTATAGTGCTACTGCAGCTGAAGGCCGCACCACCGATACGGAAGGAGCTCGCACTGAGGCAGATGTAGATGCTATTTCCGGACCAACACCTCCGTATGGTCAACCGGATCAAAACTGGGGGCTGGGGAATCGTCCGGCAATTACCATGAGCTATCATTCGGCCGAAACATATTGCAAGTGGTTGTCACAGGTGACCGGAAAAACCTACCGTTTACCTACCGAAGCAGAATGGGAATATGCTGCACGTGGAGGTACCGAAACACCTTTCTTTTTTGAAGGAAATCCGAAGGATTTTGGTGAGAAAGGATTATTTGGAAAACTGTTTGGGAAAAGCAGCGATGAGGCAGGCAAGTATATAATTTACGATAAAAACAGCGGTTTAAAAACCAGCGAACCTGAGGCGGTTGAGGCAAATCCATACGGTTTAAAAAACATGATGGGAAATGCTGCCGAATACTGTTTAGACTGGTATGCAGAAAATGCATATGAAAAATTACAAGATGGTGCAAATGATCCAAAAGGCCCGGTATCGGGAACCGAGCGCGTTGTTCGTGGAGGTTCGTTTAAAAGCGAAATTGGCGAAGTTAGAAGTGCAGCCCGGAGTTTTACAGAAAGCAAAGCCTGGATGAAAACAGATCCTCAAATGCCGAAAAGTATTTGGTGGTTATCAGATTGTAATTACATAAGTTTCAGAGTTGTTTGTGAATATGATGAAAATACGGGGAAAAATTAATAAATTTAGAATCCTAAAATCAACTAAAACTTTTAATCATGAGTGAAAATAATTTTTCAAGAAGAAAATTTTTAGCCGGAGCAGCAGTAGTTGGAGCAGCCGGTGCAATGGGAGTTGGAACCTTATCATCTTGCAGTTCGGGTGGTGGCTCAGGCTCAACAGCTATTTACGATTGGAAACCCAGAGAGTATCAATTCCCTCCATTATTGGATACTGTACCCGAAGGTAAAGTATTAAAAGTGGGTGTTATTGGTTGCGGTGGCCGCGGTTCGGGTGCTGCATTTAATTGTCTTGAAGCAGGCGGCGGCACAGTAGAAATTACTGCTCTAGCCGATGTTTTCCAGGATAGAGTTGACGATTTGGTTGCAAAATTGAAAGAGCAAAATAACGTTGAAGTTCCTGCCGAAAATGTCTTTGTGGGTTTTGATGCTTATGAAAAAGTACTTGATTCGGGAGTTGATATTGTTATTTTAGCTACTCCTCCAAAATTCCGTCCACAGCAATTCGAAGCTGCTGTTAAAGCACGTAAACACGTGTTTATGGAAAAACCGGTTGCCGTTGATCCAGTTGGTGTTCGCCAGGTATTGGCAGCAGCAAAAATGGCCGATGCAGCAGGTTTAAAAGTGGTAACAGGTACGCAGCGTCGTCACCAGCACAAATACATTAATATATACAAAGAGCTTGAAAAAAATGCCATTGGTAAAATTACTGGTGGAAATGTATACTGGAATGGTGGAAAATTGTGGCACCGCGATAGTAATCCAAGCTGGAGCGAAATGGAATGGATGATTCGCGACTGGGTAAACTGGTGTTGGTTGTCGGGCGACCACATTGTAGAACAACACGTTCATAACCTGGATGTTGCACAGTGGTTCCTTGGAAAAACTCCGGTAAAAGCCCTTGGTTTTGGATCACGTCAACGCCGTGTAACCGGTGATCAGTACGATAATTTTAGCGTGGATTACACCTACGACGATGGCATGAAAATTCACAGTATGTGCCGACAAATTAATGGATGTACTACCGGTGTTTATGAAGTATTCAGAGGAACAAAAGGAGAATCGTTTACATCGCAGGGAGGAACATCTACGATTAAGGATTTAGATGGAAACGAATTGTTCTCGTTCGACGACCACGAAACAAGTCCATACGTACAAGAGCACAAAGATTTAATTACTTGTATTCGTCAGAATATTCCATATAACCAAGCCGAAGAAACCGCAACATCAGTAATGGTAGCCATTATGGGACGTGTTTCGGCGTATACCGGAAAAGAAGTTACATTTGAGGAAATGATGAACTCGGATATGAAAATTGGACCAGATACCTATATTATGGGTGACATCGGTTTTATGGAAACAGCGAGTGTTCCGGTTCCCGGAACTTTGGAAAGGGAATAACTTTTTTGTTTGCAAAAAAAATCAATCGATTCAGTATAAAACCTTCGGCAATTTGCCGAAGGTTTTTTTTGGCATCATACTTGATTAACAAAACAAAAACAAGATTGTTAAACTTAAAAATCTATAGTCATGAAAGAAACAAAACAAACAGAAAAATTTTTCAAACATTTTAGGATAAATACTTTAACAGAAAATCCAATTTTTGAAATGAGAAAATTAGCGAGCATTTTATTTGTTGCTGTAACGATGTTATTTGTGTCGTGCGAAGGACCTGTTGGTCCGGTTGGCCCTCCCGGAGACGATGGCTTTATTGGTTCGGTATTCGAAATTCAGGGTGATTTTACTTCAGGAAACGGATACAGATTGGTTACTGATTATCCGAATAACCTAACGGTTTACGACAGCGATGTTGTTTTGGTGTATATTCTGTGGGAACTTGCCGATGGAATGGATGTTTGGCGTTTGTGCCCGCAAACAGTGGTTCTGGATGAAGGTGTAATTCAATACAATTTTGATTATACTGTTGCAGATGTTCAGGTGTTTATGGAGTTTACGGTACCTGAAAACAGTTTGCTTCCGGCAGAAACTGACAACCAGGTTTTCAGAATTGCAGTACTTCCTGCCGATTATGCAAAAAGAGATGGTGTTGATATTTCTGACTTAAATACAATTCTTAACTCTCCAGAAATTCAGATGCAGGCGTTGGATAAAGTAGATTTAAGCTCAGCTTTAGAGGTGAAATAAATTTGTATATTATGAAATAAAAAGAACCGCAATCTGTATAGGTTGCGGTTCTTTTTGTTTTAATAACTAGTTCTAATCGCTTTTTGAATGAGATATGGAAATAGAATTATTTAAAAAAAGAATGAGCGCCCGGTGAATACCAGGGCGCTCAGGACATAAGAAAGGCTTATTCTACTTTGTTTGCCTCAGTAGTTTGCCATTCTAAATACGCTCCATCGTAAACTTTTACGTTTGGATATCCAAGACCTTTTAAAGAAAGGTATACAACACCTGCGCGAACGCTGGTTTCGCAGTATACAATTGCTGTTTTATCTTTTGTAATTCCCTTTGCCTCAAACATCGAAGTAAGTTCTTCATTGCTTTTTAACTCGCCTTTGCTGTCCATTACTGTTTCGTAATTTACGTTTACAGCACTGGGTACATGGCCTTTGCGTTTTAAGGTTTCCGAATCAGCAGTGCCGGCGTATTCTTCCGGAGTACGTGCATCAACAATCACATACGATGAGTTACCTACGGCTTTTTTAACTTCATCCATTTTTGCCAATTGCGCAGCATCGGCTTTTGCTGTAAATGTTGTAGGTGTAACTTTTGCAGGAGCACCTGTGATTGGTTTACGTTTGGCTTTCCATCCTTTTATATTTCCATCCAGCATTTTTACATTGGGTGCGCCTAAGTATTTCAATATCCAATACATGCGGCCTGCATATTTGCCCGAACCTTCGTCGTAAACAATAATGGTTTTATCGGTTGAAACACCATTCTCTCCAAGAATCTTCGCCATTTCCGAATCCGGTTTAATTACAGTTCGAATGGGTTCGTTGTTACACAACGAAGTGTGAGGAATATTTACCGCTCCGCTAATGTGAACCTTGTAACCGTCTTCGGAGGTAGCACATATAATAATTACATCATCGTTTTTTGAAATTTTTGCAAGGTCGAGGGCAGAAATTAAATCCTGAGCCGAAAGGGCCGAGGCTAGCAACATCACCAGGCCAAAAAGGAAAAATTTATTTAGTTTCATATCAAATTAAATTAAAAATTAGAATCTTACTTGTAACTGAACCATCAGCATATCGTTGTCTATTTCACCATACCATTCGGCTTTGTATTCGTAGTTTACCTGAAGGCGAGTCCATTCATTAAAGAAATAGTTGAAGCCAATTGTGGTAACATGTTCCATGTTGTTGTTGCCCAGGCTAATATCGCTGTTGAAATTTTCGTATTTTATTACTGGTTGTAAATTCCATGGAGTATTGTACAACGCCATAATTGATAAACCTTCGCGTTGAACACTTCCCTGAACAACTTCAGGATCGCTACCACAACCACCACCAACAAGGTACGAACCTTTGTCTTCGGCCCAGATGTATTCGCCCTGCACCAAAAATCCATATCTTTCTATCTCAAATTCGGCACCTAAACGGGTTCTTTCGTCGGCATCAACTGTTGGGTCTTCGTTAACCGATTTCCCAAAACGAAAACTACCACCCACATGCATCCAGTCGGTTGGCTGAACAAGTACTCTACCCACAATATCTTTGTATTTGTCCATGTCTTCTACCAATAATCCGGTTCCGTTCATAACGGCCACCGCATATCTGAGTAGAGTAGTATCCGAACCTCCAAGTAACATTAAACCCATGTCACGATCGGGAGCGGTTAATTCGTTTACCACTTTAGAGCGGTTAATGGTATGTAGTGCATGGCAGGGAGTGCTAAGCTCCTGTCCGAATGGCGATTTAAAAGAACCAAGACTAACTTTGGCAAAACTGTAACGGCCATAGGTAATAAATGCATCGAGTAAATACGCTTTAGGACCATCCTTTTTAAACGGGCTGGTTTCGAGTAATACATAATAACTGAAATCGTACGGAATGTTTCCCATTACTCCAATGCGCGAGCGGTTAAATCCGAAAGTTGAAGTATTATCTCCTTCGGTGAATCCGTAATCGTATTGGGCTTGCAAAAAACCAAAAACATTTACTCCATCTTCCGATGCCGGTTCGGCACATCCCTGTGCCTGGGCGTTAATTCCCCAAAAGCCAGTGGCAATTAGTATAAATATTATTTTTCGTAACATAGTTGTATCTTTTAATTGATAAATAATGGAGAGGATAAAATTTATAATCTCCTTATCGTTTTTAGTTAGTTACCACAGGAAGATCTTTTGCTTTCGAATCAAAACCCCAATGATTTGTTACTCCGTCACCAGCAGTCCAGAATGGATTTGAAGTACTCATACCGTTAATTCCAAAAGTTAAACTGTATGCATCAAAACCCAATACATTAAGGTAGGCGGTAATTACTGCCGATGTTTGACCTGTATAACAGTAGGTTACAATTTTTCCACTTGGATCTAAATTGATACAGTTGTCAATTAAAAGCGGGCTAATACGGTATGCACCGGCAACATGACCGAAACCAGTGTAATGTGCTTCAGAAAAGAAGTTGTTTACGTAATAGTCGCTCGAATTATCAAGTACGTCGGTGTTTTTTGCTGTTTTAAATCCTGCAGCAACAACAGCTTCCACTCTTTCTTTCAAAATATCAGCTCCGTTGGTGCTGGTACTTGTCCACTCAGGAGCATCAAATACACCGGGAGTAGCCGACGATGTTGTCCAGTTGCTTGAAGTAGTAAGGTCTTTGCAGTTGGCAGTCCAGCTGTCGAAATTTGGATTCCAGCCACTCATTCCCCATTTTAATGCCTGCGCATCTTCAAAACCATAAAGACGAAGTAAAGAAGTAGCGTAACAAGCTGTTTGTCCGGTAAAACATACAACAAGAATTGGTTTATCGGCATTGTTGGCTTCTGTTAAAATATTTGTAAATGCTACATTGTGTGCACCTTCAATGTGTCCCGAAGCAAATGCCTCAGCCGAACGGATATCGATGATATATTTCCCACTCAGGTTGCCATCGGCAGGTGCAGCCATAACAAATTTCTGACCCGCGGCGTTTGTTAGTACTTTGTCCAAATCCATATCGACAGATTTTAGATAGGTAGTGAGGGTTTCGTATGCCAATGGTTCAGAGCCTGAGCAGTCGCATTCGTCATCGTATTTACATCCGGTAAAAGAAAATGCTGCAACAAATGCAAGTAATAAAGTGTAAAAAACAAACTTTTTCATAGTACAAATTTTATAGATTATTGAATAGTTTAAAAAATATCGGCAAGCCCTGTCTTGGTAAAAGAAGGATGAGAATTGCCATTATTGATTTTTATTTTGTTTTGAAATTGGGGTATTTTAGGAGCTGGTTTTGGTCCGGATCGAATGTTATTGGTTTGATCCTGAATTGGATAGGTATATATATATTATATGCTACTACCATTGTAATGATTGCCTTTCTCATGTCCTACTAAGTTTAAATTTTGACTTATTAAATCAATTGTTCAAAAATAGGAGTTGGCTTCTTCATTAGAGAAAAAATTCAGTATTAGCGACTCAAGTAAGTCGTATTACATTCTCATCATAAGTTTTGATTTAAATCAAGACATTGATTGATGTAATATTGAAATGTTAACAAATTGATTATCTTGCAAAAATTAAAGCGAGAAGGATTATGCCGTTAAACAAGGTCAAAAAATGTGTTGAGTGTCAATGTATGTCAGAGCCATTTAAAAAGTTAAATGGCGATGAGCTGATTCAAATTAATAAGAATAGGGTTGAGGTTACGTTTAAAAAGGGCGAGACAATAATAAAACAAGGTGCGCTTGCCGGACACATTGCATACATTAAAAAAGGTTTGGTGAAGGTTTGTCGCGAACACTCAAACGAAGAACTTGTTCTGGCATTGGAAAGCAGAGGAAAGCTGCTTGGCTTACATGCTTTATATAACCAAAATGTTTACAACTATTCGGTTTACGCCTGCGAAGATATTAGTGTTTGTTTGCATGATATTAACTCGATTCAATCTTTTATAAAAACAAATTGCGATTTTAATTCAGAAATATTGCGGCATTTAAGCGATGAAATATTGTTTTCGCATGAACGAATGGAAAGTCTGACATTAAAACAGCTGCATGGGCGGTTTGCTGATATTCTGCTTTGTTTAAGTCTGCGGATTTACAAACGAAAATCGTTTAAAATTCCTTTGTCGAAAAAGGATCTGGCAGGTATTACAAGTATGTCGCAAGAAAGTTTATCGCGTGTGGTAAAGGATTTTATTAAGGATAAAATTATTGAATACAAGGGCAATCACATCACTATTTTTGATTACGAAAAGGTGCGGCATTTAAGTCGTGTGGGCTAACCCTTCTGTTTTATTTCTTTCATTTTTTCATCGTCCAGAATAGTAATAACACTTCGCTCCATTTTTATTATTCCGGTTTCCTGAAAATCTTTAAGAATGCGCGAAACACTCTCGCGTGATGTGCCGATTAAAGCTGCCAGTTCGGCCTTGGTAAGGTTTAAATTAAAAGTGTGGTTGTTATAAACTTCGTTTTTAAAATACATTAAAGTATTGGCCAGCCGACCGGGCAATTGCTGTTGTACATTGTTTACCAAACGGTCAAAATAGTTCATTTCGTCGTTAATTATCGTCGAAATTACTTTGCTGGCAAAAGCTCCGTTTTGCTTTAAAAGTTTAGCAAAACATTTGGTGTCAATAAAACATACTTCTGATTGTGTTATGGCAATGGCCGAAAAATAATTCTCTTTTCGTATGTTATTCAGATTCTGAATTCCGAGGTAAGCTCCTTTTTTCGAAATACTTAAAATAAAATCCTTCCCGCCAATCCCTTTTTTTACAAGCTTAATAAAACCATCACGAATATAAGTAATATGCTGTGCAGGCGAACCTTCTTTAAAAATTAGCTCTCCTTTCTGAAAGCTGGTTTTTAAACATCCTTCTTCCAGCAAACACAATTCGTTGTTATTCAAAATAGAAACTTCGCTCGATTTAAACGTACAATCAACGCAACTATTTCCTAAAATATTCATAGTGGGTCAAAATCAAATGTAATATATATCACAATTATACGAAATAAATCTCACAATGTTTATTGAACCATTGCTCTAAATATGACGTATACTTGCACGAAGGTAATACTCTGAAACGAGCTTTAAAAATCTTTCATTAGTAGAATTTGCTCTGGGCTATTACACGCATTTAATTTGAATATATTTAAATAAAATAAGATGAAAAAGACAATTGTATTAATCTGTTATCACTTAGGGTTGTGGGGCTTTTTAGGTTTTTTTGCCACGCTGGTTTTGGGATTTTTGTCGTGCTGCGCCAATTTGCCTAAAAATGTATTCTTTATTTTCTTAGGTATTTTTGCACTGCTTGCACTTACGGCAACCACGATTTGTGTTTCGCGCGGATGCAAAAAATTTCCGCAGGCCGAGTAAATAATTTACCTTCAGACACACGAATATAACCACTCCAACAAAGTGGTTTTTGCGTTTTACAGGAGATTGTAACGGGCTTAAAGTTATTCTAATGCAATTTGAGTGGGATACTTTTCGTGCCAACCATTCCAGCCCCCTTCAAGCGATAAAACATTTGTGTAACCCAGCATTTTCAATGTTTTTGCAGCCAATGCCGAACGGCTTCCACTGCGGCAGTACAGTACGATCTGGTCATCTTTTTTCGGTTTAGCATGCTGAAAGGCTTCCCAAACGGCATCCTTTTCAATGTGCGATTCCAGTACTCCGCGTTGAATTAGTAAGGCGCCTGGAATAGACCCGGCATGGTATTCTTCTTTGGTTCGAATATCAAGTAGAATTAAATTTTTGGAGCCAACACTTTTGGCCTTTACATACATTTTGTGAAAATCGGCAATGGAAACGAGTTGGATCTCTTGTTTAGCTGCGGCTACCATTTCTTTATAGCCGTTATAAACCACTGGTTCCTGCGCTTGTGTTGTAAACGAAAGAACAAAAGCAAAGCTAATTATTGCAAGTATTTTGTACATATTAGTTGATTTAAGATGTACAAAAGTAACAAGTTATTTTCAGTCAGTTTAGTTTTCGAATACGAACTTCTACTTCCTTTTCATCTTTTAACAATTCGAGCAGAATATTTGTGTCGGTATTGCCAAAATGGTATGGGTATAAAACTTTTGGCTTGAATGATTTTGCCGCATCGGCAACCATTTCCGGAGTCATTGTGTAGGGTAAATTCATGGGTAAAAAGGCAATTTCGATGTCTTTCAATGTCTTCATTTCCGGAATATTCTCCGTGTCGCCGGCAACATAAACCTTTTTATTGCCAAAATAAATAATATATCCGTTTCCGGTACCTTTTGGATGAAAAGGCTGGCCGGGTGCACGTTCGTGTTTTACATTATAGGCAGGTACCGCCTCCACTTTTAAACCTGCGAATGTACCTGATTCGCCATTTTTAAGTACAGCAGTTCCCTTGTATTTTTCGGCACAGGTTTGTGTTTGTACAATTTCGGTATTCTCTTTTTTTACGGCATCAATTGCGGTGGCATCCAGGTGGTCGCCATGTTCGTGTGTTATTAAAATCAAATCGGCTTTTGGCATTTCGTTGTAATCGGCAAATTGCGAAACCGGGTCAATATGAATTACTTTTCCGGCATAGGTGAACATTAATGTACCGTGACCAACAAAAGTTATTTCGAGCTGGCCTCCTGAAGTTTTAAATGTGTCTTTTGTAAAATTACCGGCACTTAAACCGGCAGTTAAAAACAATGAACAAATGAGGATAAAACTATTTTTCATGATTCAGCATTTAAATTTCTCTCTAAGATAGGTACAAAATGGCATTTTCCCATCTTTATAAAAAGAGCATAACAAATGTTCTGAAAGTAAGAATCATTAATTAGTAACTTGCAAAAAAATAAATCATCAAATTATGAAAAGAATTTCTCTGCTTTTGCTGCTGTTAAGTGTCTTTTGGGGCTTGTCGGCAAAAGAATATTCAGTTGAATCTCCTTCGGGAAAAATTCAAATTAAAGTTAGTGTAAACGAGGTAATTACATATTCTGTATTGTTAAATGGAAACGAAATTGTTGCACCTTCTCCTGTTTCGATGGAAATTAGCAACGGTGAGATCTGGGGAAAAGATGCCAAAGTAAAAAAGGCAAAAAGTACTTCGGTTTCAGAAAAAATTATTCCGGTGGTACAGCGTAAGTACAATAAAATTGACAACAGTTATAGCCTGCTTACACTTTCATTTAAAAATTATTTATTACAGTTTAGAGCCTACGACGAAGGTGCTGCTTACCGGTGGGTATCGGAATTAAAAGGCGAGTACAATGTGGTAAGCGAGCAGGCTACTTTTGTTTTTCCCAGCGATTGCGAAATCTGGTTTCCGGAAGAGGAAAGTATGTTTACACACCAGGAAAGAGAATATTTGCGCGAGAAATTATCGAATATTGGTAGCGAGCGTTTTGGATCGACCGGAATGTTGGTGGACTGCGGTAATGTTGTAAAAACGTACATCTCGGAATCGGGATTAATGGATTATGCCGGAATGTTTTTACGCGGTTGCGACGACAATAAATATGCGTTGGCAGGCAAGTTTCCGGGCGTTGTTCTGGAAGAAAAACAATTGAATGACCGCAACGTAAAACCAACAAAATACGCCGATTATATTGCCGTTTGTAATGGCCCGCGCGAATTTCCGTGGAGAGCAATGTTGGTAACTGATAACGATGCTGATTTAGTGCAAAGCGAGTTAATTTATAAACTGGCACCGGAGCAAAAAATTGAAAAAACCGATTGGATTAAACCCGGTAAAGTGGCCTGGGACTGGTGGAATGCCAATAATATTTACGGTGTTGATTTTGAAGCCGGAGTGAATACACAAACCTACAAGTATTACATTGATTTCGCCTCTGAGTACGGACTGGAATATATTATTCTGGACGAAGGATGGTATGTTCTTGGCGATATTATGAAGCTTGAAAAAGACATTGATATCCAGGAACTGGTTGATTACGGGAAAACAAAAAATGTTGACATTATTCTTTGGGTAGTATGGAAAACATTGGATGATAAACTGGAAGAAGCACTTGATCAGTTTCAGAAATGGGGAGTAAAAGGAATAAAGATGGACTTTATGCAGCGCGACGACCAGTGGATGGTTAATTTCTACGAAAAAATTGCTGTGGAATGTGCCAAACGCGAATTGTTGGTTGATTACCACGGAGCTTATAAACCGTCGGGATTGGATCGCGCCTATCCAAATGTTATTTCGTACGAAGGTGTGAAAGGATTGGAAAATGCAAAATGGTCTACTCTGCCCGATCCGGAGCACAACGTAACTTTGCCGTTTATTAGGATGGTGGCCGGCGCTATGGATTTTACGCCGGGGGCAATGATTAATGCCAATAAAAAGAATTTTAGTATTGTGTTTACTGAGCCCATGAGTCCCGGAACTCGTTGCCACCAGTTGGGAATGTACGTGGTTTTCGAAAGCCCTTTGCAAATGTTAGCCGATAACCCATCGAATTATTACCGCGAACCGGAATGTATGGAGTTTCTGTCGGTTGTTCCTTCGGTTTGGGACGACACAAAAGTACTGGAAGCAAAAGTGAGCGATTACATTGCCGTGGCGCGCCGTTCGGGCGATACCTGGTATGTGGGAGCAATGACCGACTGGGATCCACGCGAACTGGAACTTAGTCTCGACTTTTTAGGTGAAGGAAACTATTCGGTTAAAATCTGGAAAGATGGTATTAACGCCGACAAACATGCTTCTGATTTTGCACAGGAAGAACTGACCGTTACATCGTTGTCGAAAGTAAAAGTTAGTATGGCACCCGGTGGCGGCTGGGCGGCAATAATTACAAAAAAATAGTTTGTAATTACATAGAGTAAAAATGCCATCTGTTGGTTCACAGGTGGCATTTTTTATGCATCAAAATAAATTAATTTTAGAAGTTACAGCGCCTTTGGAACAGGTTGGTAGGCTATTGTAAAATAAAATGAACTTCCCTTATTTTCCTCCGATTCCACCCAAATGTTGCCTCCCATCATTTCGGCATAAGCCTTACAAATTGAAAGGCCAAGCCCCGATCCTTCATGACCACGCGTTATTTCGATATTTGCTTGAACAAAACGTTTAAAAATGGCCTCTTGTCTTTCTTTGGCAATCCCAATTCCGGTATCTTTTATACAAAACTTTATGTAAGGTTTTTCAATTTTATAGCTGATTGAAATCGCACCTTCCGAAGTAAATTTTATCGCGTTTTTTATCAGGTTTGAAACAATTGATTCTAATTTTAATCGATCGACCAGAACGATTTCGTCAGATTTTGAGGGAGCCAAAACAAGGCGGTTCCCTTTTTTTGAAGCTTCGGAATAAAAAAATGACCATTGTTGAACCAGGATCTCTTCCAGATTTTGAGGGCTTAGATTAACATGTGTCTGACCCGATTCGATTTTTGAAAACTCAATGATGTCATTGATTGTACTCAACAATCTGTCGCAACTTTTTGTCAGTATTTCCAGGTAGGTGTAATGCTTTTCCTCCGTCAGATCTGGTTCTTTTAATAAATCAACAAAACCAATTATTCCATTCATTGGTGTTCTAATCTCATGGCTCATATTCGCCAAAAATGCTGATTTTAACTGGTCGTTCTCTTCTGCCTTTTGTTTGGCTTTAATAATGGAATCTTCAAATTGCTTGTGTAAGGTAAAATCACGTACAACCGATACAATTGCTTTTTTCCCCTGCCACATGATGGAATTGCTCGAGATCTCTACCGGTGTTTGTTCATCCGAATTTATGCTGTGAATATCACATTGAAAGCTATTGGTTTTTCCCGGTGTTAACTTTTTAAAATGAAGGATAAGGTCAGAACTTTGAAAATCATCAATCAGATGAGAATAACTGTAGAGCGTAGTTTCCTGTTCATGGATGCCAAACATAATGCCGGCCTGTTTATTCATGTATAAAAAGTTGCCGGATGAGTCGTGAAAGATAACTGCATCGGGCATACTCGACAGAATATTTTCCGAATTTTTATAAGCCAGTTCCAATTCCTCAAGCTTCAGCTGAAGTTGCGGATAATAACTTTTATGGGCCGAAAATTCTCCCAGGCCAATTATTTTATTTCTGTCTTTTTCCCAGTTCTTCATTCCTTAAATTGCTTCTGAATAGATCACTTTTAAATCATCGGCAGTTGGTGGTACCGGATTGGTCGCGTTACAAGGGTCATTAATTGCATTTTTGGCCAGTACAGGCACTAAATCAGAAGTTACTCCTCTGTCTTTTAGTGTTGAAACAATACCTAAACTTTTGTTTAAGTTGAAAAGATGTTCAATGAGCTTGTTTTTTATTTCAGAAGAACTTAGGCCGGAAGTATTCAAATTCATTGCTTGAGCGATTGCTGTATATTTTTCGGTCACTGCACTGAAATTGTAGTTAACTACATGTGGCAACAAAATGGCATTGCACTCGCCATGTGGCAAATCAAGATAACCCCCTAAACTATGCGCCAGGGAATGCACACATCCAAGACTTGCGTTCGAAAATGCCAGCCCGGCATACAAACTTCCAAGCATTACTTTTCCCCTTGTTTCTATATTTTCCGGCTCCTTCATTGAGTTTAACAGCTCGGTATTAATTAATCGAATTGCTTCAAGAGCAAATAAATTGGTAATTGTTGAGCTTGCATTCGATACATAGGCTTCAAAAGCGTGGCTTAATGCGTCCACTCCGGTACAGGCAGTCAGCAACGGATCCATACTTGTGAGGATAACCGGATCGATTAATGCTACATCGGAAATGAGTGCTTTGCTAATAATTGCCATTTTATAGCGGTCCTTAATTTTATTTATAATGGCAAATTGCGAAACATCAGCAGAAGATCCGGCAGTGGTTGGAATACTAATCAGCGGAGGCATGGGAAGTTTAATTTTATCTACCCCTTCGTATGCAGTGATCCGTTTTTTATTGGTGCAAACAATTCCTATCCCTTTGGCGCAGTCGATTACACTACCGCCACCAATGGCAAGTATCATATTGCACTGTTTTTCCGTGTACAGGTTTGCACCGTTCATTACCTCAAAATCGCGTGGATTAGGCGATACCGATGAGTACATGATGTATTCAATACTTTCTTTTTGCAGGAGTAATTCAATTTCTTTTACCCACTGCATGTTTTTCAGGTTTACATCGCTTACAAAGAAGAGTTTTTTTACGCCAAGCATTTTGCAGTATTGTACTGCCTGAAACCTGGCTCCCGGGCCAAATACGTGTTCCGGAGTAACAAATTTGCGTAATTGAAGAAAGTTATCCGTTAAATGGTCCATGATAAAATGATTCTAAGGTTTAGCAAACTAAAAAGGAGGGTAATACTTCATCCTATATGGCAGACACCTCAATAACATATAGCAAGCATTGTGGGTACAATTTAGCAAAATTCTTTAAAATATTGTATTCGTCGAAAAATAGAAATGAATAAGGACTGCCTAAACGATTTTGTTCAAAAGATGAATTTATTGGATGAAACTATGTCAGTGTTATTTGCACCATCACAGGCATTCTACCATTGAGCTGAAAGCTTCGGGATTAGGGGGGCAAGACAATTCCATAGGTTGGAATCCTTCGGGACCGTTCCAGGGGTGTTCTTACCTGGGGGAGAATGATTCTGACACGTTCCCGAAAGCTTCGGGCTTAAGTAATAATGATTATTAAATGGAGTAGCATGTTTCGGGAACATTCCCGCAAGTTTCGGGGATTGGGGATGAAAGGATGGGGAGGCTTTCGAAGGTTTTGGGTAAAATGATAAAATCTCCGGAAATGCTTTCTGTCAGCACTTCCGGCGATTTTAAATCGATGTACAATGTGTTTACTGCAACATAAATTTTACTGTAAACTCAAGCGTTTTTCCTTTGTATTCTGAAATTTGTAATTTGGGAAATTGATTGATGACCGCTTTTACCTGGTTGTTAAATGCCGCGGTGAAATCTTCAGTTTTGCCCGATACAATTTCTTCAGGCTTTGGAGCGTATCCAACAACCACAACCTCTTCTATTGAAACTGCATCTTTTACTTTTTTGTCTGAAACCGAATATACAATTCCATCGGAATTAACTTTTACAAAAAGTTTTGCAATTCCTCCTTTGTTTGCTTGCTGTGCTTCTTTCGGGTACTTTATTCTTTGGGCAATAAATTTTCGCATCTCGAGCGATGAAGTAATTTTTTCAGTTTTTGTAGAAATTAATATCACTCCATTTTTCCCTTCGTTGCCGTACGTTTCAATGGCTGATGCGTCTTTTATAACATTGATTGATTGAATCTGATCAGGGTCGATATCATTCATATCTTTTGTCGATTTTACACCGTCAATAAATATTAGTGGCGATTTGTCCCCAAAATTTAATTTGTTTTTTGAAGTAATGATTATGGCACCATCTTTAGCTTCTGGTCCATACAATTTGGTGGCTGATTCGTTTTTCAGCACTTCCATTTTTTCAATAGTCTCAGGATCGATGTCGCTAACGTCACCTTCGTATTTTTTGCCATCAAGAATTACAATGGCATTACGCATTTTCTCTTTTGCAGCTTCTTTGGTGGTTATAACTATTACACCGTTTTTCCCTTTTTCACCATACAAACTGGTGGCACTTTCATCTTTTAGTACCGAAATTGATTCGATTGCATCGGGAGCAAGATATTCTATTGATTTGCTTATTTTTCCATCCACTACGTACAAAGGGGGATTCGCCTCGTCTCCATTCAGTTTTAAAGCCAGTTTATCAACTGTTGGTGCATCTTTTTGTTTGCCGTAACCAATTACATTTATTTCTTCGTCTCTCGCAAGCTTAAAATTAACCACTTCTTTACCATCTACTTTAATCTCTTGATCTTTGAAACCTTTCACCCACGTGGCAAGTGTAACGTCGGGATTGTTGAGCCCAAGTTTATAATCACCGTTTGCATCAGTAACTGTTCCTATTGATTTGTTTAGGATAAAGACTGAAACATCGGGAATTGAATTTCCATCTTTATCCGTAATTTTTCCTGTCACATAGTGCTTATATCCTTTTGTTGAAGAAACTTCTACTATCTCTCCGGTATCGAAATTTATTTTGCGTTGCACAGATGGAACTTCATCACTCTCACCTTTTGCCGGAACATATATCATACTTTTCCCATCATCTAACGAGACATCCTTTGACAGTTCAACGTTTATCTCGGTTTTGTTTTTAACAGGAACTTCTTTTTTAGCATAACCAATCATCGAAAATACCAGTGTGCTGTTTTCGTCGGTTTTAATTTCGTAATTCCCCGACATGTCTGAAATTGTTCCCATGTTGGTTCCTTCAACTATCACTGCAGCGGCCGGAATGGGTGTGCCTTTTTCATTGGTAACCTTTCCTTTTACAATTACTTCTGTGCTTGGTGTTACTTCTGTAATGGTTTCAAATTCAGGATTAGTTCCCGGCACATAATCTTTTGTGCGGATGTAGTAAATTCCATCTTCCTGCGGATTTTTATCAAATGATAATGTATTCGACACTACCTTGTCTTCAATTCCCAAAGCTTTAACAAGGTCGCCGCCGTTAAATCCTTTCGAGAAATCGAGTGTTGTCAATCCCGGATGATTTGAAGGAAGTTCAACACCATCCACAACCACCTTTAACTGGTCGGTATTATTTATTATTTTGGTGTTTACTTCTTTGTTCGACAAGCTCATTACCAAAAGGGCAAGTAGCGGAAGTACAAACAATTGCTTTAATAAAGCATACTTGTTTTCTGTTTTCTTTTTCATCATAATAATGCGATTTTTTAATTGTGAGCCGTTCAGCGCAGTTAAAAAGGGAGCCACACCTTTTTTATGCACTAAACCTACCATGGCTAGTTGATAAGCTTCGGCATTATTGTTTTTAGTTATTTGGTGATCGGTTTTATATTCTAAATTGTTTCGAATGGCATCTTTAATTAACCAGGCAAAGGGATTAAACCACTGCAGAAGAAAAAGTAGTTCGGCAAAAAGTATATCGTGGGTGTGTTTTTCTTTTACATGAATCATTTCGTGGTTAACAATCATTTCGAGATTTGGATTGTCAAGTGTTTTTTCGGAAAGCACAATTTTATTAAAGAACGAAAAGGGGTGAACATCTTTTAGAGTAAGGTTAACCTGTGCGCCAAATATTTCCTGGAGTCGGCTAAAGCGGATGATTGCAAAAGCCTTTATGTGGCCCATTAGCAAGTGAAATAAAAAGCCAATTGTTCCGACAATGTAAATGCCAAACAAATAGTGGTACCACTGGTAGGTAAATTCGGTTTGCGTATTTTCAATGGCTTCGGGCAGAAATGCAAAACTGTTTGTGCCAATGGATTGATTAGCAGTTATGTAATTTGTGCTTGTAAACGTGATAAGTGGAATAATAAAACTTACAGCAAGCGAAACCGGCAAATAAATACGGTTAAACACAAAATGTTTCTGATGTTGAAAAAGTGCCAGATAAACCACATAAAATGCACCGGCTGCCAAGGCTGCTTTTCCAATGTAAAGTAAAAACGTTTCCATTACTTTTGGTCTTTAATTAATTTCACCAACTCGTCAAGTTCCTCCTCTGATAATCCTTTTTCTTTTACAAAAAAGGCCACTGCGCTTTTAATCGAATTGTCAAAATAGTCGCTTACAACTTCGCTCATAAACGAGCGGCGGTATTCGTCTTTCGAAATAAGAGGAAAATACTGGTAGGTGTTTCCATATTGTTTAAATCCAATAATTCCTTTGTCTTGCAACAAACGTACCAGCGACGAAATGGTATTGTAGTGTGGTAAGGGCTCGGGATATTGTTCAACAATATCTTTTACAAATGCTTTTTCCATTTTCCAGAGAATCTTCATCAGTTCCTCTTCTTTTCGCGTGAGTTTTTTCATATACAATACTTTTTTTAACGTCATGCTGAATTTATTTCAGCATCTGTTTAAAGAGATCCTGAAACGAGTTCAGGATGACGATAATTCAATGACGAAACAAACATACAACTGATTTTTCAGTTTTGCAACTGAAAAATCAGTTAATAAACTGAAAAAATAGTTTATATACGTCTTGCGTTTGTTTAAGTATCAGTAAAACAATGCAATAAATTAATTTTGTGTTGAGGGTATTTTTTGTGGTTTTAGAACTGTTAGCGGTATTTTAGGTGTAAAAAGTACTTGCTTAAAAATAAAATGCCACCGAAAAGTAATCGGTGGCATCTCTAATTTGTCAGTGCGTATATAATTCAACTGTTAGAACTCTCCTCCATCCATATTCATTCCTCCGCCGTTGTTTCCGCTGTTACGTCTGTCTTCTTTAAAATTGTTTATTTTATAACTAAGAGTTAGCATAACTACGCGAGGTTCGCGTTCCCAGCGAAAGCTGTTGTAAAAAGTTGTGTCGTATGATTCGCGCTGGAATCGTGCAGTTCCCAACGGATCTCGAACGCTAAGGGTGGCCGATAATTTTTTGTCCATAAATTCGTGACGATACGACAGGTTGGAGAAAAACATGGCTTTTGATTCTCCCTGAACCGATACCGATGGGCCTCTGAAAAAGGCAGTTACCTGGAAACGGGAATTTTCTGCCAGTTTAAATGTTGTATTCATTCTGCCGCCCCAGTTGGTGCTCTCCCTGTCAATTGATTCTCCATCAATTTCACCTGTAATACGGTAATTAAATACGTTGGCACTGGCATTTAAAATCAACCATTTTTTGTATGCCAGGTTTGCAGTAAATTCCACACCTGTAGCATAATCTTTATCAAAATTATCGGTGTAATAATAGAATATTCCATCCTCCCCCTTTACGGTAGTTTGATCTATTTTATTGTTGGTTACTCTCCTAAATAAATCAGCAGAAATAAACGAACGGCCTTCACCCAAACGTTTTAACATACCTATTTCATACGAATTGGTGTATTCCGGTTTTAAATCGGGATTACCAAATCTAATCGCGTAGCGGTTGTAATAATTTGGTGTTGGATCTAAATCACGACCGTTGGGACGGTTAATTCTTCGGCTGTAACTCGATGTTATATCAGCTTTCTCTCCCAAAGGATACGATAAATGCGCTGTTGGAAACAAATCAAATCGGTTTAACGATGAGGGCGCATCGGCTTTTGTATTTTTAATTTCGCGCAAAGTTAATTCACCCCGCAAACCTCCCATGTATTCCAGTTTTCCAACTTTATTACTGAAGGTTGTATAAGCCGCATGTATATCGCGTTTAAAATTTGTTCCGCTGGAGTACTCATCATTGATGATCCACGAACCACTCTCCTGATCGTAATCGCGGAAGTCGAGATATTCATCCTCCCGTTCCATACGGCTTTGAAGACCAGCCTCAAATTGCCCGTCTTTGCTAAACGGATTTGTATAGTCCAGCTTAAAACGAAAGTCTTGTTCGTCTTCCGTTTCCAATGTTGAAACCCTGGATAAGTACTCATTCCCGGGTGTAAAATCTGCATCAGCAAGAATCTCACCCTCCAGCTCATTGTCGGTGCCGGTTTCGTCGGAGAAAAATGCTGAAGCTTCCAAACGATGTCCTTTGTCGTTGAATTTGTGCTGAAAATTCATGTTCAAAGTATAGAAATCATTTTCCCTGTCTGATACTTCTTCGCTCACTGAATAAATGTGTTCCGAACTTGGTATGGTAAAATTTTCAGTTGTGCCACCTCCTTCATTCGATCGGTTTGAGTTACCAACTTCACCCGAAAGTGTTAAAGTTGAATGTTCGCTCAGGTACAAGTCGGCACCTCCTTTAAGAGCATATCCGCCACGAATAAAATTTCGCGATCCTTCCATATTCAGATACTCGGTAGTATCGTTGTAATAGGTTTCTCGTTTCGAAAGCATTTTTCCGTAATTTGTTTCGTCGCGCCAGTCGGCCCCGAAAAATAAATTGACTTTCTCCAATCGGTAATTGAGCATAAAATCGCCGCTGTATTTGTCTTTTGTTCCAATACTGGCATTCACAATCCCGTTTAATCCATTCATTGAATTCTTTTTCATTACCAGGTTTATAATACCTGCTGTTCCGTCGGGTTCGTATTTTGCCGATGGATTTGTAATGATTTCGATGTTTTCGATTGCCGAGGACGGAATTTGACGCAGTGCATCGCTGCCGCTAAGTACGCTAGGTCGGCCATCAATCAGTACCGTAAAATTTCCCGATCCTCTTAACGACACATTTCCTTCAATGTCAACCTGAACGGAGGGTGTGTTTTCGAGTACATCAACTGCGGTTCCTCCAATCGCACTTATTACCTGGCTTACATTTACTACCTTTTTATCTAATTTATACTCAACAGCTGCTTTGTCGGCAACTACGTCAATTTCGCCTATGGCTACAGCCGACGGACTTAACTCAATTTCTCCCACATTTGAAATTCGGTTTCCACGATCCAGGGTAATTGTAGTAACGGTTGATTTATTAAATCCTATAAAATTTGCCTCCAGAAAGTATTCTCCAAATTGCACATCTGCAATTTCGAATTCACCTTTCTCATTGGTAATTCCGCCGGTAATTAACGACGAATCCATAAGATTGTAGACTGCTATATTTGCGAACTCCATGGGAGTTTCAGTAGTGTGTTCAACTACAATTCCCGTTATTTTACCTTTACCATCATCATCGGGATTCACCGACTTCATTTCGCCGTCAGTATTAGCAAATCCACCCAGACTTATCAGCACGAACATTATAAGAACAATGTTTTTCATCTCCTTTTTTCAGTTAAATATGTTTTTAATCTTATATTAAGACCAAATTGTCTTTTAATAGTTTAATCTGATGATGTTAATGTGTTGTTAACGTGATTAAAATGGATCACATTGAAATTCTGGTGGACGAATTATCAATTCACTACCTAAACCATTTTTCTCGCTTTGCTGCGACTAACTTTTTTCTACAGCAAAAAAAGTCAGCACGAAGAAGGCATTTCTGAGCCCACCGCTGACATGAAAATTGCTAAAATTTTAGGAACTCCGCTAAAAGAAAAGAACTCCACTGACACTTCATTCTTCTGGTCAGTGTCAAACAGCTTTTCTTTCTTAACGCTGCATTCCCAAAATTTCTTAACGCATTTTCCTGAAGGCGGACTTGCGGGCTACAAACCATGCAATATTTTATACCATCCGATCGTGAGTCGGCCTCTTTTGGTCGAGTGCTGAATCAAAACAAAGCCTTACGGAGAGCGGGAAGCTTCGAATGTGTGAGAAGATCACCCGTCCGAAGTTAGGTTTTGTAAAGATGATGCGAGAAGCACAAAAGAAGCCTTGATCTTTCTGATTCGTCCCGATTGAATCGGGATGAATGCTTCCGGCAGGAAAGAACGTACTGTTTTAAACAATATATTCGATGATGAATCTATATTTCCTTGCCAGAAGAGTAGCGAAAATATTTGCTTGAAAAAGTTAAATCCACCGGACTTTACGGGTGATCCATTAAAATTGATGTTTGTATGAGAAGAAAAGTTGGGATGAAACCTTTAAATGAAATAAAAAATGCCACCCTTGTTTTAGGGAGGCATTTTACCAAAACTTAAAATCTATGGAAAAAAGTGCCTCTGCCCTTTAATCCAAATGATCAAAGCAAAAATATAATTTGTAACAGTAATTCAAACACTTAATCGATTTTTCGGATAAAAATTTATTTTTTTTTAAGATAGCATGCTTTACATTTGTGTATCAACCTTTAATTATCGATAAATCTAAAAATGATGAACGAACAAATGAATCAACAACAAACACCACCTTCAAATTATTTGGTATTTGCAATTCTGGTTACAATCTTTTGTTGCCAGATTTTGGGAATTGTATCTATTGTGTTTGCTGCGCAGGTAAACTCGAAATGGAATGCAGGCGATTTAGAAGGAGCGATTGCGGCGAGTAAAAATGCAAAATTATGGGCATGGATTGCTTTTGCCAGTGGAATAGGTATTGCAATTATTGCTACTTTATTATCCATTTTTGGTGTACTAGCCGGTATGTCGTTTGGTGGATTTGACATGTAATAAATGAAGAAAATTGTAAATAGCGGACTGCTGCTTCTTATTTTGGGAGTAGCAGTCTTGTTTTTTGTTTTAGATCCGAATAAACACGAGCTGTTTCCGCGTTGTTTGTTTCATTCCTTAACCGGTGCCTACTGCCCGGGATGCGGCTCGCAAAGGGCACTTCACAGTTTATTGCATTTTGACATAAAGGGAGTGATTGGCTATAATTTTCTTTTTCTTCCGGCTGCACTAGTTATCCTCTATCATTATATACACCCCATTTTAAACCGGCTGTTTAAGTGGAAGTTGCCCAATGTTTTTTATATGAAAAATACGCCTTGGGTAGTTTTTGCAATTGTAGTGATCTTTTGGATTCTTCGAAATTTGCCCTGGTACCCGTTTTCGGTACTTGCACCTTCGTAAAACCATTATTCAGCTACCAACAATTGTTAATTACAATTCATTTAGCGACTTAAATGCGTATCCCTTTGCGGAATAATACTGAATTATTTCATCCAGTTTTGTATAAAATTTGTCAGTTCGTTTTTCCGAAGTTCCGGGATGAATAAGAAGAATTGCCCCATTTAATCCGTTATCATTGCCTGTCTCATAGCCTTTTAAGTGTTTCAATAATTCTTCAGACGATTTATAGTTGCTCATGTCAGGAGTAGTATAATCGGCATTGGTTCCGGTTCCCGGAGTGAAATTAATCAAGCACAGACCCATGTTCTTACTCCAGTCCGAAATATCCTGGTTATACCATTCATAAGGAGGCATAAAAAAGCGGGCATCCGAACTTTTTATGCCGAATTTCTCTAACTCTAAATAATTGTTTTGCATGTCAGTTTCAAACTCTTTTTCAGAAATAAGTGTCGCATCCCGTTGATCCCAGCTGCAATACAATACATGTTTATCGGAGTGAGCACCAATATAATGTCCGGCTTTTACGATCTTTTTTATTGTTTCCTGTTCAGACGAAAGCCGTAGGAAATTGCCGGTAAAAAAGAAAGAGGCTTTGATTTTATTTTTTTTCAGAGTATTCAGAATAGAATCACCTCCTTCAAACATAGAGTCGGCAGTAAAACACAAATAGATATTTTTTACGGAAGGCTGAATTCTGATAATTGTTCCGAAATTATCTTTTTCAAAATTGCTTTTGTTGGTATTTTGTTCTCTTCCCTCCGCTTCCAAACTGGCTAACAAATAACTCAAACTGGCTGTGCCGTCCATTGTTGGTTCGTTTGTTGAATAATCTCCAATATCGTCGTGATACACGGCTTTCCCCTGGTTGAATGCTGAATATTCATCGGTTTCCATCAATTCAATACCGATTAAGCTCTTATAAATTGAGGTGTAAACCGGTCCGTCAACCAGTCCGCCAAATGTGGTTTCGTTGTTTATAAAAGTTATGGAGGAATGCGGAAACATGGGTGAATCTTCCACACCCGGTAACCCGCAAATCATTGCTGTTCCCCACGGGTTGCATCCAAATAACCAATCGCGAAGTGCCGCTTCCATTTCATCAAATTCGCTGCTGCTACTTATCTTTTTATATAAATTTGCTTGGGTTATGGCTGCAGCAACCAGGTTGTTAGAGCACCAAATAAATGGCACACCATTAAAGAACGGATCGTTTTTTCCTCTTTCGTGCAACAAGTCTAATCCCTTTTTATAGTTGTTGGTAAAGTCGTCTTTTCTGTTATCAGCTAAAAAATAATGGCCAAGATTTATAAAAGGGTAGGATTCGTAATGCCGCGCCGTGCCATTTTTTATCCATGGCGATACTTTTTCTTTTTGTCCCCAATGTGCAGCCTCATCAAGAAACCGGTTTTCACTTGTTAGCAGATACATCTGAGCAGCAGCCAATTCCAGGTCGTCGGTGTAATTCTTTTCTTCGTAAAAATAGGGAGATACATTGCAGGCTGTTTGGCAGAAACCGGTGTCGGAAAGTGCAAACTCCCAAGCATCATGAGCCTTTCTTTTTAACTGAGTAGAAAAGGCAGGATCGAGTTTGTTAAAAAGTTGTGACCCCAGTGCAAAACCCGATGCAAATTTGCCGGCAATTGACGAAACTCCGGTACTCTGATTTTTGAATTTGGCTAAACCTTGTGGTTTACCGGTAACAAAATAAACGGGGCGGTATTTGCCATAACCATAATCTACCGAGTCCTTGTTTGGCAATCGAAATCCTGCATGATCACGATCGTCTGCAATTTGGTTGTACATTTCGTTGGGTGCCGGATTCATTTTTAACATCCAATCCAGTCCCCATTTAATTTCATCCAGAATATCCGGAATTCCGTTTGCTCCTGTTCCTCCGTTTGCTTTATGTGTGTCGCCATAAATTTCAGGATGATTTTGGTACGCAAACATCATCTGAAAAACGGTATTTACCGAAGTAGTTGAATATTGCAAATAATCGGAAGCATCGTGCCAGCCCCCGGTTACATTAATCTTTTCACTGGTTTTTGAAGGGTGATCAACAATAATCCCATCGTGTAAATGACACGAATCTTTTAAATATGGATTGTATCCGCAGCGTTGCTGGCGTAAATAGTTCAATATAAAATCGGCAGTTCCCTCGTAAACATCAGAGTTAATCCGAAAATTTGGAGAGCGGGTATTCGCAATTTTAATGTAATAGCCACCTTCCTGTTCCATTCCGGAGAAATTAAGACGATACGCCGTTTTCATGCCCCAGTTCTGCGCATCAGTATTGCGGGTTTTACCGGTAAAAACAACCTCGTTTGATAGTGCGTTGTGAACGGTAAAACTACTTTCTGTTATTTCTTCGGTTGATAGAAAAACCGCAACTTTTGTTGATTGTGGCAGGTAGCCAAGCTGATTGATGCGAACAACATTTGCCGACTGGCTTGGTAAAAAGGCAAAACAAAAGAGAAGAATAACAAGGATTGGTTTCATTGATTTTACAATTTAAGTTGTACCGGTTCGCTAATTCTACTCTCGTTACTTAAACGATCGAGTACCGAAATCCTGACTTCGTATTTTTTCTTTTTCCTGTTGATTTTTTGAAATTTGATTTCTTTGGATTTTACGATTGAGTGGATAAAATCACTGTTTTCTGCATCAAACGTTTGTCCAACTTCATTTATATATATTACATATTGCCAGGGTTTGTCCATTTCAGATGTTGCGGCAAAGGTTTCCCATTTTACTTTTTTACCCGATCGTTTGAGCTGTGCAATGTGTTGTGGCGGAGTGTTATCGAGCCAGGGCATGGCCGGGATTATTGCCGGACTCTTGAAGTAGTTCAGCTTTAAACTGTCCTGAAAACCCAATAAATTTCCTTTAAACCACTTGCTGCTGTAAAAAGCCGAACCATTAATTTCAGGAATATTTCGTAATACTTTAATTTGTTTTGGCAGTTGATCCGGTTCTGTCCACTCTTTCGTTTTCGAGTTGGCATCAATTTTATAGGGTGCATGTCCAATGTACATGGCTCGCCCGTAAGCGTGGTTTTTCCACCAGTTGGCCAGTAAAGTAAAGTCAACAAGCGGATGGCCAATGCGCCAGTACAACTGAGGTAAACAATAGTCTATCCATCCTTCTTGCTGCCATTTTATAATGTTGGCATACAAATCATCGTAGTTGGTAGCTCCTGCTTTTGTATCGGAACCTTGCGGATCGTCGGCTATGTTTCGCCAAACGCCAAAGGGACTAATCCCAAATTTTACCCATGGTTTTGTCACTTTTATCGAATCGTTCAGCATTTTAATACAAATGTCAACGTTTTCCCGGCGCCAGTCGCCAATATCTTCTGGTAAAAATCCCCGGTTGAATAAGCTAAATGATGTTGTGTCGGGAAATGCATCTTTTAGCGGATAGGGATAAAAATAGTCGTCCAGGTGAATGGCATCCAAATCGTAACGAGAAACAATATCCTTAACTACCCAGGTTACAAACAACCTTGTTTCCGGTATCCCCGGATCGAAGTACAGCTTTTCTCCATATTTTACTATCCAATCGGGGTGTTGAAATGCAATGTGCGTCGTTGATAGCGGATCATCGGGTTTCATTGCCACACGATATGGATTTAACCACGCATGTAATTCCATCCCTCTTTTATGGCTTTCGTTTATCCAAAATTCCAATGGGTCGTAAAAAGGGTTTGGTGCTTGTCCCTGAGTTCCTGTGAGGTATTGCGACCAGGGTTCCAGCTCCGATTGGTAAAAGGCATCTGCAGTTGGGCGTACCTGTAAGATAATCGCATTCATGCCCAGTTTTTTATGCATGTCTAGAATATCCGTAATTTCTTTTTGTTGTGCTTCGGTACTTAATCCCTTTTTCGATGGCCAGTCGATATTAACAACTGTTGCTACCCAAACCGCACGAAATTCGTGTTTGGGCTGAGCAATACTACTTGCAAACCAAAGGAGAAAAAAGCCAATTGTTAGCAGAGTTTGTTTCAAGCCCTTGTATTTTAAAGTGGCAAACGGTTGCAGGTAAAATGCTTTCTGTTTTGGCTTTGGCCGGGTAAAAAGGTTTACTGTGAGGTTCATGTTTTTATGTTTCATTGGTAACAAAAATAGAGTATTTGGACTTTTGAAAAAATTTAAAAAAAGAATATTTCTTTTAAAAGCTTCTTTCGATTGCAAAATCCATGTTAAGTATCAGAATTATAGATAGTAATGAACTTAATTTTGTGACTGCACAAAAATGAGTGGAGAAAAGGCGGTATTGGTTTTTCAACTAAAAAAAAAGTATATCTTTGTCGTATCAAATACGGTAAGGTATTTGTAAAAATATTTAAGAAAAACACCAGACCTGCCGTTCTGGTAGGTTTGAGGTTTATTAGGTTTAGTTGGTTTAGGTTAAAAAGGCTGTCAGAAGGGCAGCCTTTTATTTTGCCTTTTTTTGAAGAAAGTGTCAAAAACACATTTAAAGAATGTGTGGGAAGAAAAAGTTTCAAATTTCTTAACACTATCCTATTTTCTAACCCATAAAAAAGGCCGGTTATTAATTTAATAACCGGCCTTTTTTTATGTATTTTTTCTGGTGCTACCTTTTCATAATGCCGTAGCACATAATTTTCAGGATTATATCAACGCTGCGTTCCAGGTTAACATCGCCATAATTTCCTGCTGTAAGTGGCATTTCCAATCCTTTAATGGCTGTTGTTATTCCAATTGCAGCAAGATTAAAGTCGTAAATCTCAAATTCATTTTTACGAACACCTTCAATCAGAATTCTTTTAATCATTCTAATTTCGTCTTGCTCGTATTTAATTTTTACCTCGTCGATAAAACCAACTGCCGTAACATCGTTTTCAATGGCATGGTAAAAGTTTGCCAGGTTACGGAAGGTCGCCATTTTGGTAAGTATATAATCCCGTAATTTATCTACCGGATCGGTATTTCTGTTTATCACGATTTCCAACTCGCGCCCAAGTATTTCTACTTCTTTCATTATTACTGCCTGAAACAAATCTTCTTTACTTTTAAAATAATAGTAAAGTGAACTTTTTCCTTTACGAACAGCATTTGCAATGTCGTCGAGCGTTGTTTTTTTAAAGCCGTATTTGCTAAAAATTTCGCGTGCAATTTTTAAAATATTCTCCCTGTTAAGGTCTTTTTTGTTTGCACTATCGCTTAAAGTTTGCATGAGTCGAAACGTTTTGCTTAGTTATATTTGATGACAAATATAACCAATTATTTTTCCCAACATCTTTTTTGAACATTTTACTTTAATGGACGACAACATGCCGTTGCAGGCTGAGTACCCTTATTTAGCTGATACATTAGCATTTATTATTCGAAATCTTTCTTTATTTCACCCTTGGCAAGTCGAAAATCAAGCTGTTTTCTTTCGAGGTTGGTACGCCACACCTGTACATTAATATTTTCTCCCAATTGGTAACTTTTGTGCGAATGCCGTCCAACCAGAGCATAATTTTTTTCATCAAAAATATAGAAGTCGTCGTCCAACTCAGCGATTGGAATCATTCCTTCGATTTTATTTTCCAGTTCTACATAAATTCCCCAATCGGTTACTCCCGAAATTGTTCCCGGGTATATTTTTCCAATGTGGTCTTGCATAAATTCAACCTGTTTGTACTTAATTGAAGCACGCTCAGCGTTGGCTGCTTTTGCTTCCATATCGGATGAATGTTTGCAAAGATCTTCGTATTTCTGTTCGTTTGCCGAACGCCCGCCATCGAGGTATTTTTCAAGTAAGCGGTGTACCATCATGTCGGGATAGCGGCGAATTGGCGAAGTAAAATGCGAATAATAGTCGAATGACAAACCGTAGTGCCCAATGTTGCGCGTGGAATAGGCGGCTTTGGCCATTGTACGAATTGCCAGCGTTTCAACCACATTCTGTTCGCTTTTTCCTTTTACATTGCTTAGAAGTTTGTTGAGCGAGGTTGCAATTGCACGTGGTGTACTCAACTGAATATCGTGCCCAAATCGTTTTATAAACGTATTAAACGAAACCAGTTTGTCGGGATCGGGTTTGTCGTGAATACGGTAAACAAAGGTTTTTGGTGTTTTTTTCTCAGGTACTTTACCAACAAACTCGGCTACTTTTTTATTGGCAAGCAGCATAAATTCCTCAATAAGTTTATTCGAATCTTTTGCTTCTTTAAAATACACCGAAAGTGGTTTGCCTTTTTCGTCAATGTTGAATTTAATTTCAACACGATCGAATGCGATCGAGCCGGATCCAAAACGTTCGTCTCTCAATTTTACTGCCAGCTCGTTCAGTTTTAGTATTTCTGAAGAGAAATCACCTTCGCCGGTTTCAATAATTTCCTGAGCTTCTTCGTAGGTAAAACGTCGGTCGGAATGAATGACTGTTTTGCCAAACCATTGTTTTTTTAAGGTGGCATCTTCCGTCATTTCAAAAATGGCCGAAAAACACAGTTTATCTTCATTCGGACGAAGCGAACACACACCATTCGAAAGTCGCTCGGGAAGCATGGGAACAACTCTGTCGACCAGGTAAACGGATGTGGCGCGGTTTTGTGCCTCGGTTTCAATAATGGTATTTGGGCGAACGTAGTGGGTTACATCGGCAATGTGAACGCCAATTTCCCAGTTTCCGTTACTTAGTTTTTTAAGCGAAAGTGCATCGTCAAAATCTTTGGCATCAAGCGGGTCAATGGTAAAAGTGGTTGTTTTACGCATATCGCGGCGCTTTTTAATTTCGTCTTCCGGGATTTCAAGTGGTATTTTTTCGGCTGCTTTATCCACATTGTCCGGAAAAATATGGGGCAATTCAAATTCGGCAAGAATTGCATGCATTTCTGCGTCATTATCTCCTGTGTCTCCCAGTACTTCCAGCACTTCGCCAAACGGACTGCGCGCTTTTGCCGGCCAGTCGTTTATTTCGGCAATGGCTTTTTGCCCGTCTTTTGCACCATTTAATTTGTCTTTCGGAATAAAAATATCGAAGCCGACTTTACCGGTTGGAATTAAAAATGCGAAGTTCCGCGAAACCTGAACTGTGCCCACAAAAACTGTTTTTGCCCGTTCCAGAATTTCGGTAACTTCTCCTTCAAGATCGTGTTTTTTCCGCCGGGCGTAAACATGAATACGAACTTTGTCGCCCGACATGGCGTGTTTTAAATTGCTCGATGAGATGAGTACCGGTTGTTCCAGTTCTTCGCTGTTAACATATGCAAAACCTTTGGGTTGCATTTCTACAATTCCGGTAGCAGTTCCGGTTTTGGCTTTTAACTTAAATTTTCCGCGCGAAATCTGATCCAGTGTTCCTGCGTCGGCCAGTTCCTGCAAAACCACATTAATCAACTTCCGTGTTTCGGGATCTTTAATCCCCAGCATTCCTGATAATTGACGGTAGTTTATTGTTTTGCCGGGAGTTTCGTAAAGGACTGAAAGTATGGCGCTTTTAAGTTTTTTCTTGTTGTATGTTCCGGACTGTTTTTTCTTCCGGAATATCTTCTTTTTCTTTTTTGTCATTGTATAAATGTATAAATCAAAAACAAGTTATAACATTTCTGAAATAACTTATTAAATAAGTGAATTTTGTTGAAAATAATTATGATTTGGTCGGGAATAAAATTTGTGAAACGGTGTAAAATAATTTGTTTGAGTTTTTAAGGTTCTGTTCTGAATTGTTGCTGGCGGTTGTTTTTTGTGCGCGAATACAAATAAAACGAAAAATAGCTTCATTTGTTCAATTCTGCCTTTTAGGTGTGTTTTAGTGCCTGTGCCCCAATCGTTGAATTTATTTAACAACTCATAACACACAGTATTAGCAGGAATTTGTATGTTTGTAAACCAATTTTTTGTAATGAGTTTAAAGGGAAAATTACCATTATTAATAGTGGCTGCTTTGGCCTGGGTTGTTGTTGTTTCGTCGTGTGCCAACATTGGTATGCCAACGGGTGGTCCCAAAGATAGTATACCACCGGTTTTATTAGGTACCGATCCGGAGTACAAAGCGCTAAATTTTAGCGGGAAAAGTGTAAAACTTACTTTTAGCGAATACCTACAAACCGATCAAATTTCGGAAACACTTGTAATTTCGCCGCCTCTGGAAAAACGTCCGCTTATAAAAACAAAATCTAAAACGCTGATTATTCAGTTTAACGAAGACTTAAAGGACAGCAGTACTTATTCGCTCGACTTTAAGAACTCGATAGTTGACAACAACGAAAAAAACCCATTGGAAAATTTACGTTTTTCGTTTAGTACCGGCGATGTTTTCGATTCACTGCGAGTGGCAGGTCGTGTGGTTAATTCGTTTAACCTCGAGCCCATTGAAAAAATACTTGTATTGTTGCAATCCAATTTGCACGACTCGGCTGTTTTTCGTGTTCGCCCCGATTACATTGCAAAAACCGATGAAGAGGGGTTGTTTATGATCGACAACATTGCTCCCGGCAGCTATCATCTTTTTGCTTTAAACGATTTAAACGGCGATATGCTCTATAACGAAGGAGCCGAAGAAATTGCTTTTGTTGACAGTGTTGTTGTTCCGTCGGTAGAATTTCATGAAGCACTTGACACAATCGTTAGTGGTGTTGATTCGATGCTGATTTTGGGGCACTCTCATTTTCATCCCGATCCTTTTTACATGCGTTATTTTATGGAGGATATTTACGAACCTTACATTGAATCGACAGAAAGGGAAACCCGTAATAAGTGTTTGTTTTTGTTTAACGAATCGGTGGCAGATACTTTTGGCGTGCGTTTAATAAATGCCGAATCGGATAACTGGCAACTTTTTGAATACAATAAAAAGGCAGACTCCATTGTGATGTGGATTACGGACACTTTGGTATCGAAACAAGACTCACTTTTTATGGAGCTTTCTTATTCCTTACTTGATTCTGCTCAGGAAAAATATGTGCAAAACGACACTATTTTAATGATGTTTGAAGATAAAAAGGGAGAAGATAAAAAGAAAAAGAGACGAAGGGAAGAAGAAGAGGAAATTACTGTTGAACCAATTCCGCAATTTAGCTGGCAAAACAATTTGTCGAATTCGATGGAGCTAAACGGGATAATTCGTTTGGTCGCTCCTGAACCACTTTCGGATTTCGATAGTACAAAAATGGCCTTGTATTTGTCGGATGATACCTTAAAAACACCGCTTAATATCAAATTTACAGAAGATAAGTCTGCATTTCGTTCGTATATAATTTCGTACACTTGGGAACCCGAAACACAGTATACATTTGCTGTTGATTCGGCAGCCAGCACCAACATTTATGGTGTTACCAGCAAGGCATTTTCCAAATCGTTTAAGGTGCGCGAAGAAGATTATTACGGTAATATAACTTTCAATTTAACGAATGTTGAAATGCCAATGTTGGTTCAAATCCTAAAAAATAATGACGAAGAAGAAGTGTTGCGTCAGTTATCGATTGATAAAGACGGATCGCTAACATTTAACTATTTACCTCCCGAAAAATACAAGGTTAAAGTTATCTACGACGAAAATGGAAATGGCAAGTGGGACCAGGGAAGTTATCAGGATAAATACCAGTCGGAGAGGGTTGCCTACGTGCCTGAAGTAATAAAACTTCGTTCAAACTGGAGTGAAAGTCATGAGTGGGATTTAACACCAGACATTACTTACGAAAAAAATATTCGGGATAAAGAACTGGAAGAAAAGAAACGAAAAGAAGCTGCTGAAAAAGCTGAAAAGGCAAAAAAGGAGGAACAAAATAACAGCATGTTTAAACCTGGGAATACCAGTTCGGGCAGTACTACTAAACAATACCAGTAGCATTTAGCGCTCATTCCCATTAATTATTTTACCTTTAATAAAACTTAATTACAGAAAATTATGGCAAGTGTTAGAGATCTGAAAAAGGACATTGATTTAATTTTGTCGTTGGCTTTAAGCGATTGTTTTTATGTGCTTGAATACAATCAAAAAGTAGATGAAAAAGCAGTGTATGAAATTGCGGGTGAAATTGTTCAGAAACATCGCGAATTGCGTTTGCGCGCCATACATCCTGATGGAAAAGACAATCCAAAACTGGTAAAAAAATATTACAAAGCACTCATTCAGGACATGTTGGTTGCTGTTGATTCTTCGCTTGAAAAACTGTCGGCTGAAATAAAAAAAGTTGCTAAGTAGTTTTGCTGGTTTATTTTAGCGTAAAAATTTTGTGAGCTACAACTTTACCTTGATAAAAAGTTGTAAGCTCCCATTTTCCTAATTTATCTTCCAGGGGGTCGCAAATACAATCGCCCAGGTAAAATTCAAAATCGTTGGTTCGAATAAATTGTTCGCCGGTAAAAGGAGGGCGAATTTTTCCTTCGTCATCGGTAAAAGGAGGGTGGTCTATTTTAAAATCGATGGTTTCGCCTTTGCCATTTTTAATGTGCAGCACATAGCCAAATTCAGTCCCGATTTTAGCATCTATTTCTGTATTGAAGTCTAAAATCTTTGGAATGTCGCGGCTTTCACGGTCCCATTTCGAGTACTCGCCGTAACTATACATTTTAAATGTAGGTCGTTTTTTTGCCATTGTTAATTAATTTTCAAAACTAACAAATATCTTATTTAGAATCTTTAAAAATTGATAGCTTTGCCTCTTCAGAAACAGAACATGGCATTTATCAGAAAACATATAAATATTTTGTTTGTATTTATTCTGCCGGTGTATTTTTATATCGTTCAGAATTCAATACTCAACAAACATACCCATGTTTATGCCAACGGAATTGTTGTTACTCACTCGCATCCTTTTAACAAGGAAAGCAACGAGCCAATCAACAAGCACGACCACTCCAAAACTGAAATTTGTCTTTACAGCTCGTTGCATTTAGATTTTTATGAACCACCTGTAATTGCAGGCTTATTCATCGATTTAAACGAAACGTATAACGCATATTTTATTGAAAACGATAGAGCAGACTCTGTTTCTCTATTCTTAACTTCTGTACCTCGCGGCCCACCTGCTTAGATTTCAAAATTTCTTTCACCCCCAAAAGTTTACATACAGCATTATTAATCAATTCATTACAGTGTATGAAGAGAATATTAATACTTATTGTGGTATTGTTTGGTACTACAATAAGCAAAGCCGACGACGATAAGGACAAGAATAAAACAGCAACCGATGCCATGCTTTTTGGCGATGTAAAATCGGAAGAAGAACACATACCTTTTGCAACCATTACCATTAAAGGAACAACCATTGGAACCGCGGCCGACTTATCGGGCCATTTTAAAATGACCAACTTACCTGTTGGGAAACAAACGGTAGTAATTTCGGCAATTGGATACCAGGCTGTTGAAAAGGAAGTAGAATTAGAGGCCAAAAAAAGTGTTACCATTTTGGTTGAATTAAAAACCGACAACATCGGGCTTGAGCAGGTGGTTGTTTCGGCGGATAGAAATGCCAAAAGCAGAAAAGAAACTCCAACAGTGGTGAACAGCATTAGCCCGAAACTGTTTGAGCGCGTACAAAGTGTAACCTTAAGCGAAGGTTTAAATTTTTCACCAGGATTGCGAATGGAAAACAATTGCCAGAATTGTGGTTTCTCGCAGGTTCGTATGAATGGACTGGAAGGACCTTATTCGCAGATTCTGATTAACTCGCGTCCCGTGTTTAGCGGATTGGCAGGTGTTTACGGATTGGAGTTAATTCCCGCAAATATGATTGAACGGGTGGAGGTAATTCGTGGTGGGGGCTCGTCGATGTACGGAAGTAATGCCATTGCCGGTACAATAAATCTGATAACAAAAGATCCCGTTTCGAATAACTTTGAGGCAGCAGTTTCAAATAGTTTGGTCGGAGTTGGAGAAGGTTTTGATGCCGCCAGCGATTACAATATAAATTTGAATGGCTCATTTGTTACCGATAATTACAAAACCGGTATGAGTTTGTTTGGTTTTCACCGCAAACGCGATGCCTTCGATGCCAACGGCGATGGTTTTTCTGAATTGTCGCAAATTAATAACACCACAATTGGTGCACGGTTTTATCAGCGTGTTGCCAGTCGTGGTAAACTTACCATCGATTATTTTAACATTAACGAAGATCGGCGCGGAGGGAACAATTTTGATTTGCCCATGCACGAAGCAGACATTACTGAAAGTGTGCAACACCAGATAAATTCGGGTGCCGTTAATTTTGATTTATTGCTTCGCGAAAGTGACAAACTCTCTTTATATACCTCGATGCAGGGTGTGGATAGGGGATCGTATTATGGTGCCAACAAAGATTTATCGGCTTACGGTGCCACCAACGATTTTACCTACGCGTTGGGAGCCCAGTACATCCGCAATTTGGATTGGTTTTTAATTTCTCCGGCAATAATTACATCAGGAATTGAATCAAATGGAAGCTCGTTAACCGACAAAAAACTGGGCTACTACGATCCTGTTGACGATATTCATTATGGAAATACGCTGGTTGCCGACCAGTCGTTAACAACAAGCGGCGCTTTTGTGCAATCGGAATGGAAAGCAAAAAAGCTGGTGTTTAGTGCCGGTTTACGTTTTGATCATTATAAAATAGAGGAAAAATCAGCGAATACCGACGACGTTGCCGGAAATGTAGTGAGTCCACGTGTGAGTTTGCTGTACAATTTATCCGGGCATTTGCAGTTCCGCGGAAGTTATGGCCGAGGTTTTAGGGCGCCACAAATTTTCGACGAAGATTTGCACATTGAAACGTCAGGATCGCGAAAAGTGATTCATGAAAATGATCCGGATTTAAAACAGGAGTCATCAAATAGTTTTACGGCATCGCTGGATTATTCAAACCACAGTGGCAACTGGCAATACCAAATTCTGGTAGAAGGTTTTTATACCCGGCTGATCGATCCTTTTGCCAATGAATACGGTTCTCCTGATGAAAACGGAACAGTTGTTTACACCCGTGTAAATGCTGAAGATGGAGCCAGTGTGCAAGGCATTAATGTTGAATTTAATGCTTCGCCATCGGGTAAACTTCAGTTGCAATCAGGGTTTACCTTTCAGAAAAGTGAATTTGACGAAGCACAGGAATTTGGCGAAACAAAGTTTTTCCGGACACCAAATACATACGGTTATTTAAGTATGAATTACAATCCGGTCCCCTTATTTAACATGGCATTTACAGGAAATTATACAGGTAATATGCTTGTGCCTTACTTTGGTCCACAGCTTTCAAATCCCGAAGTTGGAGAGTTACGCGAAAGCAGTTCGTTTTTTGATACCGGAGTAAAATTAAGTTACGATTTCAGAGTAAGCGACGATGTTAAAATTCAGCTGAACGGAGGAATAAAAAACATATTCAACAGCTATCAAAACGATTTTGATTCGGGTATTGATCGTGATCCGGCTTATGTGTACGGTCCACTTTCTCCCCGAACGGTTTATCTGGGATTAAAAATTGGGAATTTGTACTAAGGAACAATACAAAATAAAGTAGCATTAACGTTGAAATGGCTGTGTTTATATAAACGCAGCCATTTCTATTTTCTGAAATAATTTCCGGTATTTAATTAAACAGTTTCACACCAAAAAATACGGAACGCGGTTTTGCCGGGCCGTAAATATAGCCGCTGTCACGATTTTTACCACTGTCAAAATCATCCTGATATTCATCAAAAAGATTGCTTACACCCCCAAAAAATTCGATAGATGAATCAATCCTTTTTAGGTTGATGGTGTATCCCAGTTTAATGTTTGTTTCCATAAAAGCCGGCGATTCAAACAAAACATCTTCATCAATAGTTCCGGCATCGCCTGCAAGTCCGTAATGCGGCACCAACATTGTTCCGGTATAAACTCCCGACAGCGATGCACTAAATCGTTGAGTTGGTGTCCAGCTTAAGGTATAATATCCGTATGCATCGGGTGTTCTTAAGTAGTCTTTGGTTCCCGGAAGTTCTTCCGACCAGATAACCTCTTCTTCGTACCGGCTTTTTTGAAGTGTAAAACCTGCTTCTATTTGTAGCTTCCGGTTTAAGTTGGTGCGTGCTTCAAAAGTGGCTCCGTAAACATAACTGTTGCCGCCGTTTCTTTTTTCCATTACCGAATTTCCCGATTCATCGGTACCCGTTTCTTCAAGTATAAATGCATCTTTTAGCTGGGTGTAAAATCCTTCGAGGGTAAATCCGTAAATGTGTTTTTCGCTGGGTTTGTCCCAGTTTAGCGAAGTACTTACACTTTGAGAGCGTTCTGCTTCAAGGTCTTCGGCAAGTTTAATGGTCTGAATTCCTCCTCCTGCAAAAGCAATGTGCATGTCGGCATCGAAGGCCTGCGGAGCACGAAATCCGGTTGACCACGACAAGCGAAGTTGTGTGTTCAAATTTGGTTTTAACAACAATGAAACTCGTGGATTTAAAATCAGGTCATCAACAAAGTTGTGTTTGTCGGCACGGATACCGGCGAGTAAAGTTGTTTTTTGAGTGATGGACCAATCGCTTTGAACAAAGGCTCCAAAGTTATTTGTGGTTTGATCAATTAAATAATCGTATGCTTCAATCTGGTCGTACACATCGTCGGTAACAAACTCGGCACCAAACGTTAAAATATTTGTTCCTGCACCCACAAAATTGTTAACTGCATGATTGAGTTGTGCGCCAAATTGATAGGTGTAATTTTTTGAATGTCCGTATGGAGGGGCATTGTTAAAATCCTGCAATTCATCTCCGCCATCGGGTGCTATTCCGGTATAATGTTTCCGTTTTGTGTATTGTCCGGCTGTATAAACAACAAAACCGGTATTCATGCTTCTGTTGTAACTGTAGTCAATTCCTCCCATAATAATATCGTGGGTGCGTTCTTCCGATTGTTTAGCAATATAGGCCGGACCCTCAATTTGTTCGCCTCCGTAACGGTATTCGTTTGTGGCCGAAAAGTTGGCTTCAATCTTTTGATCTTCATCCAGTTGAAAAAAGGAATTTATTCCAAAGGAGTTATTGGTGATTTCCGGTAGTTCCGAAAAATTATCGCCGTTGGCATCGTAAGCATCACGATTGCGATGAAAAGCATACATGGCCATTCCCGCATTTCGTTTTTGCGATAAAGCCGTTAGTGTTGCATTCACATTGTAATCAAGTGCATCCGAACCAATGATGGTGTTGTTGGAAGTAACTTCGTATGAGTTACGCTGTGGAACTTTGGTTATAATATTTACCGTTCCGCCAATGGCACTCGATCCGTAAAGAGCCGAAGCCCCTCCGCGCACAACTTCTATGCGTTCTACCAAAGCAGTGGGCAACTGTTCTAAACCGTACAATCCGGTTAAAGGGCTAAAAACCGCACGGCTGTTGATGAGAATTTGACTATAGGCTCCACCCAAACCATTCATTCGCAACTGCGTGTAATTACAGGTTTGGCAATCGGTTTCCATGCGTAAACCCGGTTGAAAACTAAGCGATTCTGAAATCGTTTGTGCAGCAACTTTATCGATTGTTTTTCCATCGAGTACATTTACGATAACCGCACTTTCCGTTTGGCGCTTAAAAGTTTTGGTGCCTGTAATCACCACTTCATCCATGTGGATTACATCTTCTTCCAGATCGAATTTTACTTCAACTGTTTCTCCGGCTTTTAAGACAACTTGTTTTTTACCCAGTCTATAACCAACCATTTTAGCCACCAAGGTAAATTCTCCGGTAGGCAAATCAATTAACATGTAATGACCGGTAACATCGGTTGCCGTTCCGTAGTTTGTTCCTTCCAGATAGATATTTACAAAAGGAATGTGTTCGCCATTTGAAACCACATGGCCAATAATTACAGCATCGCTGTGGTTTTCCTGTGCATTTATAGTGCTCCCAACAAAGATGAACAGGATTAACAAAGTATATATTCTTATCATGTTTTCTGAATTTCAGTTTTATTTTCAAAAATAAGTACGCCGCTTTCTGCAAGCAAATAATTTAGATAGAATCTAAATAGATTAAAACATTAACTCATAGAATTGTTCAATGGAAAGCTTATGGCAGAATGATTTGCTGCCGGATAAAAGATTATTAATTTTGCAACGTTAGTCAACTAGATAATAAGGATAACAGCCATGAGTAGCGAGATTGAAAATATTTCCAGATCAAAGGACAAAAGGAACAACATAATTGTCATTGTACTTTCGGTATTATTAATTGCAGTAATAGTCATGTACTTTATGCAACGTCGCGAGCACGGTGTAATACTAAATGAAATTAATACTGAAAAAGATTCCATTCAGTTTGAATTAACACAAATTGCAAGCAGTTACGACTCGCTAAAAACCGAAAATGATACGATTAATGAGGCTTTGATTGTGGCTCAGGCAAAAGTGAAAGACTTGTTGCTTGAAGTGGAACAAACTAAAAAAGTGAGTTATTCTAAAATTTCGGGCTACCAGAAACAGGTAACGACTTTACGCGGAATCATGCGCGATTTTGTGGTTCAAATTGATTCGCTGAACAGACGAAATGAAGAGCTGATGGCTGAAAACCTGGAAGTAAAAGAGCAATACAAAGAAGTAGAGCAAAAAAATCAGCAACTGAATAAAGAAAAGGAAAATTTGCAGCAAAACTTAAAGCGAGCTGCCATGCTTGAAGCGCGCGAGTTAATTGCTGAAGCCTTAAATAACCGAAGCAAGGAAACCAAGTTTGCAAAACGTGCTGAAAAGATCAGGATCTATTTTGTTTTGGGGAAAAATGCAACTGCCAAACGTGGTGCGAAAGATATTTATGCACGAATAATGCGCCCCGACCAACTGTTAATGGTAAAATCGGAAAACGATGTATTTCAGTTTGAAGATTTGAAGATTCAATATTCGGCGATGAGAGAAGTGGTGTACGAAGGGAATGATTTACCCGTTGCTATTTTTTGGGACAATACCAACGAAGCCGAATTAATGCCGGGTGTTTACGTTGTAAATTTATTTGCCGATGGAAACGAGATTGGCGAAACCACTCTTGAGATCAAATAATTCATTTAACGACATTAAATCGTCATGCTGAATTTATTTCAGTATCTGCTTTGATTGAGATTCCGAAACGAGTTCGGAATGACGAACTAGTGATAGAGTTTCTGTTTCCACAATTCATAATCTTTATATGATTTTTCTATTGTAAAACGTTTCCCGTGTCCGGGATAAATTGTTTCGATATTTAGTTGAAACAGGCTCTCCCAGGTCTCCAGCAAAACTTTTGGATCGTTGGCAAAAGGTGGAAATATCCGGCCATTTCGCATGTTCAGAAACGTATCGCCGGCAATTAAATCTTTGCCAATTAAAACCGATTGTGAACCATTGGTATGCCCCGGAGTTGATATTATTTCACCTTCAATTTCAAAAGCACTTAAGTCGAATTTATCCGGATTAATTATGTCGGCAACAAATGGC
Source organism: uncultured Draconibacterium sp. (assembly GCF_963675585.1). Taxonomy (NCBI): domain Bacteria; kingdom Pseudomonadati; phylum Bacteroidota; class Bacteroidia; order Marinilabiliales; family Prolixibacteraceae; genus Draconibacterium; species uncultured Draconibacterium sp. Next base: position 669,016 of record NZ_OY776411.1, on the reverse strand, counting down.
CGGGGCGAAGCATAGGTAGGATGCAACTTTCGGCCTAATTCTGAAATAAAATTGGAATACTTGCCCTGCCCATGCGGAATGGGTGTAAAACCACTCTTCAGGTTCCCGAATTCGTTTTGGTGCACTAAAACTTTTGCCCCGGTGTATTTTACCAGTTCACGAAGGTTTCCTGTGTGGTCGTAGTGCGTGTGTGTTAAAACGATCAGTTTGATATCTTCAGGTTCCAATCCTGCCTCACGAAACAGTATCCTGAAATTTTTCATGCGCCCGCTTACTCCGGTATCAACCAGAATAGAATTATTCCCATTAGCAATCAAAATACTGTTTGAATAACCAATTCGTTTGTAAATAATTTTTGGTTTTGGCATCGTAAAATATTTTCTCTAAAGTACCACAAATCAAGTTTTCATTGAGCAAGAATCATTTTAAAATGATGTTATCTTTGCGGCATGTCGACATTCCTTTTTGATAAAATTATTTTTGGCCCTGTAAAAAGCCGGCGTTTGGGAGTTTCTTTGGGTATTAATCTTTTGCCAACTCATGTAAAAGTTTGTTCGTTTGATTGTATTTACTGCGAATGTGGTTTTACGCCCAAAGAATACGAAGAAAAAGTTACACTGCCCGGGCGGAGTGAAGTGCGTGAAAAACTGAAGTTAAAATTGCAGGAAATGATTGCTGAAAATCAGCTGCCTGATGTAATTACTTTTGCCGGAAACGGAGAACCCACTTTGCATCCCGAGTTTGCCGGAATAATTGACGACACCATTGAATTACGAGATCAGCTTACGCCAAATGCGCGCATTGCAGTTTTGTCGAATGCAACAATGATTCACCGCAAACCGGTGTTTGATGCACTGCTAAAAATCAAGGATAATATTCAAAAACTCGATTCGGCTTTTGAAGAAACAGTAAAACTGCTCGACTGTCCGAAAGGAACTTTTAACCTGCAACGTACCATTGAGCAGCTGGTGGCCTTCAAAGGGAAAGTAATCATTCAAACCATGTTTGTGCGCGGCAGTTTTAAAGGACAAAACATTGATAATACTACGGAAAAGGAAATTTCGGCCTGGCTTGAATTGATACAAAAAATAAATCCCTTGCAGGTTATGATTTATACCATTGCAAGGGATACACCCATCGAAACGCTCGAAAAAGTTCCGCTTAATGAACTGAATTCAATTGCGGACCGGCTTCGAAAGATCGGTTTTGATGTGCAGGTTTCCGGGTAGTTTTGTTGCACCCTTCGTTTGTCTTTCCGTCATTCCGAATTTACATCGGAATCTTCATTGGATAAAAAGATGCTGAAACAAGTTCAGCATGACGAATCTGTGTTACCAACGTACTACTGGAATAATTATCTAAAAATAACAATTACAACGTTGTTTTATACCATTCCGAGCTTTTGCCCATCCAGCGAATCCCGGCAACAAAACCTTTAAGTTTCAACAAGTCTTCGCTTTCCAGCCAGGCATAACAATCGTAGGTTTTACCCGATTTGGGGTCGTAAATGGTTCCGTCTTTCCATTCTTTGTCTTTGGCATTGTATTCAAAATCTTTTAAAATCTGAATACCAATAATTGAACGTTCGCGTAAAGCTTCGTCCGGATTCTCGTCATCTTTTGGAGGCAATCCGTTTTCGTACTTCTCCGGAATCATATATACAATTGTACCGATGTATTTCCCATCTTTTTTCTCTACTTCAATTTTTGTAGTCTTTTCATCGTTCCACCATACGCCAACAATTTTATCGGCTTCCTGCGCAAATCCTGCCATTGCATAAATTCCGAGGAAAAAAAGAATAAATAATCTTTTCATACTTTAGATTTTGATTTAATTTTAGTGGACTAAATATAGAAATAATTGAAGTTCATTCTGTTAAATCCATTTCTTTTTTAAAACCAAATTATATGAAGACTGTAAAAAGAATTTTGCTGGGCTTGTTAATTTTAGTTGTATTAGCACTAATTGGAGCTGCCGTTTTTTTACAAAACATAAAAACCGCTGCCATTCCCGATTACAACAAAAATGTTGAACTAAAAGGACTCAGCTCTGAAGTTACAGTCTTTCGCGACGAGTTTGGTGTACCGCACCTTTATGCCGAAACGGAAGCCGACTTGTATTATGCAATTGGGTTTGTAATGGCGCAAGACCGGATGTGGCAAATGGATTTGTTACGCAGGGTAACACAAGGACGATTATCAGAAATTTTAGGGAAAGACCAGGTAAATACCGATTTAATGATGCGTGCATTGCGTATTCAGGAAAAATCGGAAAAGATATTGGCAAAATCGTCGCCCGAAATTGTTGCCGCCTTGGAAGCTTACGCAAAAGGTGTTAATCATTACATCGAAAATAATGCAATGCCGCCGGAATTTAAGGTTTTGGGGTACAAACCGGAGCCATGGAAACCGGTACATTGTATCAATCTTATTGGTTACATGTCGTGGGATTTATCGATGGGATGGGGGACCGAGTATTTTTTGCATCAGTTGCGTGCCGAGGTTTCCGACGATAAAATTGCAGAACTGATTCCAAATATGAGCAATCAAAAGACGGCAATTTATCCTGAATTTGGGAACATAAATCCGGATGCTGAAACGACTCTGCTATCGGCATCGCAAAACCTGAAAGATTTGGGAATTGAAATATTTAATGGCAGTAACAACTGGGCCGTATCGGGCAAAAAAAGTAAAAGTGGAAAACCTTTGATGGCAAACGACATGCATCTGGGATTGTTCTCTCCGGGAATTTGGTACCAAATGCACCAGGTTGTTGAGGGAAAATTGAATGTAACCGGGGTTGTTGTTCCCGGGCAGCCTTTTGTAATTGCGGGGCATAACCAAAATATTGGCTGGGGAATGACCAATGTAATGGTTGACGATCTTGATTTTTATGCTGAAAAATTGAATGAAGATTCAACAAAATATTTGTTCGACGGTGAATGGAAAGATTTGGATATCAGAAAAGAAAATATTGCAACCAAAGAAGGAGAAAGCGTTGAAAAAGTTTTAAAATTTACGCACCGCGGGCCCATGGTAAACCAGTTTAAAAACGAGAAGGAAACACCTTTGTCAATACGCTGGCTGGGCAACGAACTTAGTAACGAAATCCGAACTGTTTATTTATTAAACCGGGCTAAAAACTGGACCGAATTTCGTGATGCAGTAAGTACATTTATTTCGGTTAGCCAAAATGTGGTTTATGCCGATACCGAAGGAAATATTGGTTTACAATGCAGTGCCGGCTTGCCCATTCGCGAAGGTTCAGGTATTCAGGTTTATCCGGGCGACAGCAGCAAATACGATTGGAAAGGACTGGTTCCTTTTGAAGAATTACCTTACGAATTTAATCCCGAACGCGGATATGTTTCGTCGGCCAACAATAAAACGGTACCCGATGATTATCCTCACTATATTAGTCATTGGTTTGCCACACCAAGCCGCATAAACCGAATTCGTGAAATGCTCGAAGAAAAAGACAAGTTGGGCATCGACGATTTTAAAGCCATGCACAGCGATTTTAAATCGAACACGGCCACACAACTTACTCCTGTTTTTATTACTTCGTTGCTAAACGAAACAGGTTGGAGTGCTATTGAAAAGGAGGCTTTTGAAAAGTTGAAAGCCTGGGATTACAGATTAACACGTGAAAGTGAGGCCGCTTCGATCTTTGAAATTCTGTACCGGAAAACAATGGAGAATATGGTAAAAGATGATTTGTCGGATAAACTTTTTAAAAGAATTTTGGGTGAAAAAATGTTGCTCGAAAATTTGATGATAAATGTATTGGAAGAACAAAATTCGGGATGGATTGACAATAGTAAAACCGAGAAAATTGAGACGTTCGACGATATTGTTATACAGTCGTTTAAGGAGACAGTAGCTGATTTGAGAACTGATTTGGGTGATGATGTTGACCAATGGAAATGGGAAAATATACATACATTTACCATCAGCCACCCGCTGGGAGTTGTTCCGGTTTTAAACAAAGTACTGAAACTAAATCGCGGACCATTTGGAATGCCGGGTAGCTACCATACCGTTTGTCCGTATTCGTATTCGTTTACCAATTTGTACAAGGCTAACCATGGAGCATCGCACCGCCATATTTTCGATACTCAAAACTGGGACAATTCTCAAACCATTATACCAACCGGAACAAGTGGAATTCCGGCCAGTAAGTTTTATCTCGATCAAACCGAAATGTACATTAACAATAAATACCACGCCGATCCTTTCAGTAAAACTGAGGTAGAAAATGCAGCCGCCTTTAGAATGAGTTTACTTCCGGATTAAGATTAATTTTTAAAAATATCATCGCTTTTAAACCCACAGCCCGGGTTTGGTGTTCTATGAAAAAAAGGACTAATGAACTTGAGCAAAAAATCGGGTAATTCGCCAATTTATGTGGTTTCCGGGGGGCGTGGTATCGCAGGCAACAACCTTGTGCAGTCTATTCTGATTCAGTATCCGGATAATGAAGTGCCAATAATTATCGTTCCACATGTTTCGGATGAAGACACGGTTTTTGATACCGTAATGAAAGCCAAAACCGATGGAGGCCTGATTGCTCATACCATGGTAAATCCGGAACTTCGTGTTAAAGTGAATGAAATTTGCGAAGAATTTGCAGTTCCGGTAGTTGACCTAATGGGAAAACTGGCCGACTATTTGGATGAAACATTGGGAGTAGAACCATTAAAACATCCGGGGCTTTATCGTGAATTAAATCATCAGTATTTCGACCGAATTGAGTCAATCGAGTTTACACTTTCTCAGGACGATGGTATGAGTCCGCAGCGTTTACACAACGCCGAAATAATTTTAACCGGAGTGTCGCGGGCAGGGAAAACCCCGCTTAGTGTTTACCTTGCTATGTACGGATGGAAAGTAGCAAACATTCCGTTGGTTCCGGGAGTACAGCCACCGCCTGAACTTTTTGAAATAGATCCGAACCGGGTTTTTGGCCTGCACATTGGTGCCAGCCAGTTAATTGCTCACCGCATGAAACGAATACAGAACTGGAACAATCATCACAGCGAATCATACATCGATCAGCGTGCAGTGCGCGAAGAAATCAGAAAAGCCATGTTTGTGTTCGACCGGGGCGGATTTACAGTTGTAAATGTTTCAAATAAACCGATTGAAAGCACGGCAAACGAAATTCTGAATTTAATGTCGAAACGCTTTTCATATCGCGGGCGCAAATTACAATCTCCTTACCAGGATCCAAGTACAGAATAATTTTATTTTGGGCGCAAGTTTTTTATTTGCACTGTGTCTTATTGATGATTAAAAACAATAATTCACTAAAATGAAAAACAAATTTAGTTGGCGCGCATTTATCTCATTTGGCTTAACCTATGCCATGATTGTACTATTGATTTCCGGAATTATGTTGTACGTTTCGCCTCCGGGACGATACGCACACTGGGTAAACTGGACAATCTGGGGATTTACAAAAGAAGAGTGGCAAGCCATTCATACACTTTTTTCGTTGGGTTTTATTGTGCTTTCGGCTTTGCATTTAATATGGATAAACTGGAGAGCATTTGTTTGGTATTTTAAGTCAAAATCGGCCGCAAAATTCAATAAAAAGCGAGAGTTTATTGGTGCCACTGTATTGGTTCTGCTCATCTTTTTCGGGACAGTTTTTTCTGTTCCTCCCTTTAAAAGTGTGATGGATTTGGGCGAACATTTTACCGAGTCGTGGGAAAAGGTGGAAGAACGTGCTCCCGTTCCTCATGCTGAGCAATTGACTTTAACCGAACTTGCCGAACAGATGCATTTAACGTCGGTAGACGAAATTACACGAAAATTGAAAATTCATGAAATTAACTTTGATAATACCAACAGTCAAACTTTACAAGATATTGCAAAGTTAAATAATACAACACCATTGGCTATTTACGAAATAATTTCGAAACAGGCAGCTAATCAGAAACAGGGTTCGGGAATTGGCCGGAAAACTGTGGAAGATTTTGCCGCAGAACTGGATAAAAGTGTTGATGAGATTTTGGCAATTCTGCACGAGAACAACATTAAAGCGCAGGCAAAAGAAACCTTGCGTACCATTGGTGAAAACAATAATCTTCCTCCGCGAGATGTTTATAAGTTATTTTCTGAATAGTTCCCAATCCAAATCTATTGTGTTAATTTTCGTTGATAAATGTCGGATACCGAGATCATAAAACAGTTACAGGAAGGCAATGAGCAGGCATTTCGAAAGCTGGTTGAAACACATCAGAAACTGGTAGTGAATACCTGTTTTGGTTTGGTTCATAACCGGGAAGATGCTGAAGACATTGCGCAGGAAGTGTTTATTGAGGTTTTTCGGAACATTGATCGCTTTAGAGCCGAGTCGAAACTATCAACCTGGTTGTATCGTATTGCTGTAAACCGGTCGTTAAACCATATTCGCGATAATAAAAAGCAAAAATGGTTTCAATCGTTTGAAGATGAAGTAACTGAGAAAAGTAAAAAGCTGCAACAACTGGCTACTTCAAAATCAGACCATCCGGAGTTTGAATTGGAAAACAAACAACGGGCACTTATTTTGCACGAAGCCATTGGAAGTTTGCCCAAAAATCAGCAAGTAGCTTTTACTTTAAGTAAATACGAAGAACTCTCGTATCAGGAAATTGCAGAAATTATGGAGCTCTCGGTATCGTCGGTGGAATCCTTGCTTTTTCGTGCTAAAAAAGGGCTGCAAAAGAAATTGTATAGTTGTTACAAAAAAAAGTGCATGTAAGCGCAAGTTTTTAATAATGAATGTGTCATATAAATAAATACTGAAACAATGAAATGTAAAACAGTACATAACAATTTAATTTTCTTTCTTGAAAAAGAGCTGCCGGTTTTAGAAATGAAACAGGTGCAGGAACATCTTGACACTTGTCCGGATTGTGCTCTTTTTGCCGAAGAAATGAAAAAAACGCTCAGTATTTTAGAAACTGAAAAAGCGACAGAGAATAATCCATTTTTATATACCCGTATAAAAGCAAAACTCGAAAACCAGGAAGAAGCAGAAAGAATACAGGTTGCAAGACCAATTTTGATACGCTTATTACAGCCTGTTGCATTTTCTGTGTTGTTGTTACTTGGTATTTATGGTGGTATAAAAATGGGAAATGTGGGCAGTCCCGTTCAGGAAACCAGTGTTTTATCAGACGATGAAATGATCCCGTTCTGGAATGGAATGGATTCAGAACCGATCGAATCTTTTTTATTAAAATAAACCATGGCAAATAGAAATACATATCGCATACTTATTTGGGTAATTGTAATACTGGTGGCTACCAATTTGTCGATGGCACTGTCGTTTTGGTACCATAAACAACAGGATAAAAAGGAGGTGGAAACCACCAGCGAGCAAACGGTTATGCCATCCGAACAGCGAACCCGCTTTTTCCGCGATGAGCTGGATTTAAGCCTTACCCAGGTAGATCAGTTCAGAGATTTAAACCGAGAGTACAACCGCAACGCGCGACTTATCTCAAATCAGCTGGAAAACCTACGCGTGCAAATGGTTTCCGAAATGGCCAAAGAAGAACCATCGCAGCAGGTTTTAAATTCGATAGCTGAAAAAATTGGACAAAATCATTCAGAGTTAAAACAATTAACTGTTTCGTATTACCTCGGAATGAAAGATGTGTGCGACTCGGTGCAGCAGAAAAAACTAAAAGAGATTTTTCTTACTGTGTCGAAAGCAAAAGAAGATGTTTCACTTCCCAAACGAGGGAGAGGATTTAGAGGAGGGGGTGGCCCCAGAAATTAGAAATATTTACACGAATTAAAATCTTTAATAAAACTCTGCAGTAAAAGAGTAAAACAAAATCATTAAAAGTTAATATCATGAAAACGAGTAACTTACAAAAGTTGTTCTGGGTGTTTTTTGCCCTAATTGTAACAACAACAAGCGTTTATGCACAAGGAAGGAGAAACGTAAACAGGATTCAAGACAATCAAAATTTACCCTGTGTAACTCAAATTTCAAACCTTAGCGATCAGCAGGTAACGGAAATTGAAAAACTGGAAGCCGGTCACCGGGAAACAATGGAAGAGTTAAGAACCCAACGTCGATCCACCATTGATGCAGTAGAAAAAAGTGAAATCAGAACTGAAATGTTAAAACAGGTACAAACCCATCAGAACGATGTAAAAGGTTTGCTGACTGCAGATCAGAAGGCTGAATACGAGCAGCTGCAAAACAACGGAGGCTTGTACAAAAATCAACGGTATGCTCAAAACAACCGGGGTAGAAATTCAGCAGGAAATTATGGCCGGCAAAATTGTGTTGGTTGCCGCGGAAACGGGAATAATGTTGCTGCCGGTCAAAATGGTCAGAGAGGAAACAATTGCATACAAAGAGGTGGAAACGGAAACAGAAACAACGGAAATTTTCGTGGAAATCAGAATAACAGATGCAGATTTAATTCATAAATAGTAATTAGAAAGAAAATGAAAACAACAAAATTAGTAACAATGCTAGTGGTAGCAGGTTTGGCAATGTTTTTTGCAGCCTGTTCAGAGTCGGGAACAAATGTAGAAGAAACTTTAATTGCTGAAGGCGATGTTAAGAGTTCGGAAATGGTCGAGTATTTTGGTGACACCTGCGATTTTTCAGCGGTTTTATCCGAAGAAGAGGTAGTTGGTTTAATGGAAATGCGCGAAGAAGAAAAACTTGCGCGGGATGTTTACATCTACTTTTACGAAACCTATGAATATTTTGTATTCAACAACATTTCGAAAAGCGAAGATGCACATTCAAGAGCAGTTGCATATCTGATTGATGGATTTGGCCTGGCTGATCCTGCACTGGAAGGAATTGGCGAGTTTAACGACGACTTATTTACAACTTTATACGCTTCGTTAACCGAGCAGGGAAGTACCAGTTTGGCCGATGCTTTAAAAGTAGGCGCATTTATTGAAGAGTATGATATTGCCGATTTGGAACGTTTGCTGGAAACTACCGAAAACGAAAGTATTAAACGTGTATATGCTAATCTTTTACGCGGATCAAAATTTCATTTAAAAGCGTATACCGCAGCGTTGAACCGTTTGGGAGAAGCGTATGAACCAACTGTAATTTCGCAGGATTACTACGACGAAATTATTGCCGGAGATGACGATACAGATGATAATACTGAGGATACAGATGATACCTTCGTTCCGGGAACTGGTGTTTGCGACGGAACCGGGCCTAATGCCTGATATCTTTTTGAAAACCAGAAAACTACAATAAATAACTCCCGGAGATTCTTCTTCGGGAGTTATTGTTTTTATAACTTTATGGAACATATATTCGCAAGTTTTTTGTGTAAAATGTGTCCTACTTAAACAAACAAAAAGATTTAACCAATGAAACGAGTATGAGTTTTAATTCTACAAATTCATAAAAGAAGGATTAAAATTCAAAGCGAGATACATTGAATACAATTGAAACTAATAATTTTAATGAGATGAAAACAGTATTCTTTTTCTTTCTGATGGCAGTTACAATTCTACCGAAGTTGGTTGAATGCAATGAATTAAGTGATGCACAAAAACAAGGTTTGCAACTAATGCGCGAAGAAGAAAAACTGGCCCACGATGTGTATTTGGTGCTATATGAAAAATGGGAACTCCCGGTTTTTCGGAATATTTCCAATAGCGAAAGTCGCCATTTCGATGCCGTAGGATATTTACTTGAAACTTATGACGTAAAAGACATCGCATTCTCTGAACCCGGGAAATTTCAAAATCAGGATATTGCTGCATTGTACGAAACGCTGGTTACCAAAGGTGCCAAATCGTTGCAGGATGCACTGGAGGTTGGTGCCTACATTGAGGAGGTTGATATTAAAGATTTACAGGAGCAGTTAGATTTAAATCCGGATGAGACCATTGCAGTGGTATTTGGAAATTTATTGCGGGCATCGGGAAATCATTTAAGAGCATTTACAGGGCAATTGTCATCCAGGTATGGAGAATATACGCCTGTTGTTCTGTCTTCTGAAGTGTATGCAACTATTGTCGATTCTCAATTTGAATGCGGAAACCGTGGAAATTGTGTGGTTCCGCAAGGCAATTGTAACAACCAGCAAGTCAACAAACAAAAACGTATGCGAAACCGCGGCAACAGGAATCGGTGCTCTAACAATTAAAAATTTAGTTTAATGAAACGATATCCACTTCCTGATTTGCTAAAAGGATTTGCAGTTTTCCTGATTGTTCCGGTACATATTATTGAAACATTTATTGATTATCCGGGAAGAGAAAGTCTGTTTGGGAAAGTTTTGCTTCTTTTGGGTGGGCCGGTTGGTGTGCCGGTTTTTATGATGGTAATGGGTTATTTTATTGCCAAAAGCAAAAAGAAACCATGGCAAAATGTAATTCGGGGAATTAAGGTTTTTGTGCTCGGATTGTTGCTGAATATTGGACTGAATGCCAATTTGTTGATCAAGATAAAATATGCAGGGTGGCAAATAAATCCATGGGAATACATTTGGGGCGTTGATATATTTTATCTGGCAGGGCTTAGTATTGTTGTTTTGGCTTTATTAAAAAGCCTGAAAAGAGGAAAGACTCTTGTTGCGTTTGTTCTCGCATTTCTGGTTTTAATTTTTACTGCTCCAATGAATGCGTTTCTGATGGTTACCGAGCGCAGTTATCTTTTGCCATTTATAGCTGGAACTTATTCGTGGGCATATTTCCCTTTGTTCCCCTGGCTGGCTTATCCATTATTTGGTTTCGCCTTTTTTTATTCAGAAGAAACCATTGTTCGATTTTATTCAGCGCACAAATTAATACGAATAGCAATTTTAGCTGTTGCCGGTTTTTTTGTGGTGTTATTTGGGCAATGGGGAATACGCACAACCATTAACTTGCCCGATTATTATCATCACACATTTTGGTTTGCGATGTGGGGAATGGCAGTAATTGTATTGTGGGTTGTTTTTCTTCGGTTCCTGGTGCAAAAATACCCGACCAGCATTATTGGTAATTTTTTAAAATGGCTGGGAAAAAACATCACTCAGTTTTATGTAATACAGTGGTTAATAATTGGAAATATTGCAACTGCCATCTATCAAACCCAAAGTATAAATACATATATATACTGGTTTAGCGGAATATTTGCAGTTACAATTTTGCTTACCTGGTTACTCGAAAAAGCAAACATTAAACTCGCTCGATAAGCTTGACCTAATTTGATTCTGGCCTCTATTATTTACGTTTGTTTGTATTTATTCTTCCATCCGGATGTTCGTTTTAAAAAACAGGGGCGAAATACATTCTTTTTCGTGAAATTGATAATGGTTTTTCAAACTTATCGTTGTCAAAAACCGTATAAAAACTATTATCTGACTTTCCAATACGTGCACCTTCTTTTGATTTAATAAACAATTGATTGAATTGTTGTTACATCTAAAAAATCAAAAATCATGAAATTTAGAAACCTGTTTTTTATCCTTAGCGTACTGGCATTTTATTGCATTGTGTCAGCGTGTTCCAACATTGCTCCTAACGAGGCATTGGAAACAAATGAAAAAAGTGGAAACGCCAGCTCGCAAGTTGATCTCTCCGACGATGAAATTGAAGGAATAGTATTTATGCGGGAAGAAGAAAAATTGGCTCGCGATGTGTATTTGCAGTTGGGTGATTTATTTCCTCACAACACTTTTGAAAATATTGCAGAGAGTGAACAAAGTCATACAGATGCAATATTGAGACTAATTAATTTTTACACCCTCGATGATCCGGCTTTAGGGAACGACATTGGTGAATTTGAAAATGAAGAATTGCAACAGTTGCACGATTTTTTAATGGCACTTGGAAGTATGGAATTAGATTCTGCATTGGTGGTTGGCGCTATAATTGAGGAAACTGATATTCTTGATATTCAGGAATTAAAGGATTTAACCGACGTGAAAAATATCGATCAGGTGTATGGCAACTTGCTCGACGGATCTGAAAATCACTTGCGGGCATTCGTACTTGCACTTTCAAATGAAGGCATAAATTACATTCCCAGGTTTCTGGACCAGGAAAGATTTGACGAAATTATTGGTAATAATTAAACTGTTTCAACCAGTATCCAACTTGTATTATTCAACTGTGGTTTTACTAAATTGACCCCAATATGAATTACCGGACTACCAATTTTTTAGAATCGGTTTTGGTGTTATTGTACGCAATAAAATAATGATAAACCCCACTGGCCAGCTCATTAACACTGATTGATAAATGATCGGTGTGAGTATCTACAATGTACTGGTTAACTGTGTTTCCGCTGTTATCGATTAAATACAATGTTCCTTCATTTATATTTTCCGGAAGTTTGTAAGCTACTTTTACCGTGTTTGTTGCAGGATTTGGAAATACATTGACAAAATTATTTTTGGTTGTTTCGGGGCCGGCAAAGGCAGAAACCGGTTCACCCGGCAAACTGTAAATATTGGTCCAGATAATTTCCGGGAAAACAGAATAATCGTAACAATAGGCAAACACTTTGTATGTATTTGCTTCTGTTTGGTTTACGTAAACATACCGGGCACCGTCAATGGTTGTTATGGCTGAACCATCTTCGTTAATAATTTTACTGTCGTATTCGTAATACTGTGCCGAATTGTTGTACTTGTAGTAGGTGTAAACCAGTTCAATTCCCGAGTCGTTGTCAAAGAGTTTTTCCGAAACGTATTTTATATCAGCCAGATAAAAGTTATTCGGAACGCTGCAGTTTATGGTTTTAAATAGCGAATGGTCTAAATTATAAATGCGGCACTGTGCATTGGGCACATCCATTAAATAATATTTATAGCCGTTTGTTTCGAGTTTTACCACGGTGGTTGAGTAGTTGTAAGTGCGATCGAGCGTTACCTGAGCTTTTGAGGTCAGAAACAGTGTGCTTGCCAGCACCAAAATGAATAGTTGTTTCATGGTTTTTGGATTTTTAGTGTTTTTATTTGATGAGTTGTAAGCCTTCGTTTGCCGATGCATCATTGGGATTGTAAAGTTTTACTTTGTTAAACAAAACTTTTGCCTGGTTGTAATTGCCAAGGAAATAGGAAGTCCATCCAAGCATTAGCAAACCATCGTAGCCAAAAGGATAGAGATCGACTACCTTTTGGAACAGCGGAAAAGCTTTGTTGTAGTCTTTTCTTCCGTAGTAAACCAATCCTAAACGGTATAGTGCTACCGTATTGTTTGGGTTTATTTCCAGAATTTTATCGTAAAGTTCTATTACTTCGTTCCAACGTCCCAGGGCGGCTTTTGGCAGAATCAAGCCAAATCGCGCTTCTTCGGAATATGGTTTTAACTGGTGGGCATTCGTATAAAATATTATCGATTCGTCGAACAGGCCCGCGTTGTAATTTAACCATCCTAATCTTAAATTTATTTCATACGACGATTTATCGTATACACTTTTTAAAGCATCCATGGCGGCCGAAAAATCTCCGCTTTTTTCTTTTTCGTAGCTTTTGGCGTAAGCCGCTTCAAGTACCTGTTGATTGTTTTGAGCAACTATTGATGAGGCTACTACCATTAAAAGGAGTAGTGTACTGATTTTCTTTTTTAAAAATTCCATGATATTCCGGCTGTTATAGTATGTTTTATGTATTTGTATTCAATTGAATGGCTTGGAGTTGCGTTGCTGTATACCTGGTAGCTCTCAATTACATCCTGGTTTAGGTAACGAACAACAAACTGATGATGTTTCGCAAAAGGGAAATAAAGGCTTCCCATATATTTGCGGGTCGATCGACCCGGGAAATTGGCAATTACATAACCTCCCGATTCGATGAAATTTTTCATTTCTCCGTTTAAATAGCTTCCGTAAAAATGAACCTGGCCCATTTGAAATCCTCCCGAAAGACCTAAAGTGTTGTAGGCAAAACTACTTTCGTTATCGCCTTTAAAATACACGCGCGGTGTAAGGTAAAAGTTATTGTTCGAAAGCGGATAAAAGGTGATCCAAACAGATGCCTGGGTAAATCCTTCGTTATAAATATTTGCACGATTTATTTCGGCTCCGGGAGCTATATTTCCCCAGTTGTTCCAAACCGATGCTGAAAAAATAAAATCGGAATATTTCAGGCTCGATGTGTAGAAGGTATTTGGATCGTAGTCTCCCAAAATTAATCCTGATTTTCCCCAGATTGCATTAATCGAGGTTGAAACGTGCCATTTCCCCAGACTAAAATAAGGATTTAGAAAGTACTGGTTTTGTTTGATATCGATCGGAAAATTATTTCGGTCTCCCCAGAATAACTGTTCTGTACGGTTAACATCAATGTATGTAAAGTTATGATTCAGGTTTACACCCGGAGCAATTTGATGGCTGTAATCGAGTGCTCCAAATTTGTAATTCTTTAAAAAGAAAGCTTCTCCATAATCACTGCCAACACCAGCTTCAACATCCAGTTCGCTGTTTAAAAGCTTGTCGAAATCAGGATTAAAAGAATAACCGGCTTCAAATGCTACCCGCAGTGGTTTCATTTTTTGATAGTATATTTTTTCCTGAAGCTGCGTGGTAAAATGAGCGGCCAGTTTGCTGGCTTCAATACTTCTTCCCGAGTACACAAGACTGTAATAAACATATTCCTGCAGCCATTCCTGTTCTTTGTCGTTTTCCCAGGCTTTTAAAAACCAGGTGCTTGCTTTTCTGTATTTTTTAAGGTTGTAATAGGCAATTCCGGTTCGCGCCTGCAAATTAAAATAGTCGATTCCTTTTTCGCGTGCTTCGGCATTAAAAGCAATTAACTCGTCCCACTTTTTTTGCTGAAAAAGCTCGTACGATTGTTTATCCACCTCGGGATAATTCCACTTTTGTTGCGCACTAAGCACATATAAAAAGGCAAAGAAAACAAGTGTTAGTCCAATTCGTTTTGACATTTTATTTTAATCTTAGCTTTGTTAAAAATCACAGAAATTTCAATCACATTTTCAGGTGTAATTTTTATTTCTACTTCATAAGTATTGACTGTCTTGCCAAATATTCGTTTTGATATTTCCGCATTCATTTCAATGTCTCCCGATGATAGAATGTCGCCGGCATCTTTCAGCAGCAGCTGGTAATCGATGTTCAGAAACAGGTACAGCGGGGCTACAAAGTCTTGCAGCACTTTTAAGAGGCCGCCAAACATCATGTTAATCGGGATTGAATCGCTGATTTTACTGTTGGGTAAAAATCCAAGAGGCACTTTAAAAAGTACGGTATAAAACCAAAAAAGAGCAGAGTATTTTTTCCCTACATAATTGGTAAAGTAATGAAGTTCGTTGTTGTTGTGCAGGTAGGCAACAGCACCTTCTTTTTCGCATTGAATAAAGGTTGTATTGTACACATCGGTTTGCACCAGCCACGAATATTCACCGGCCATTTTTCGCCATTTTTTACTTTCCGAATCAACTTCAACTTCAACTTTTAACCGTTGTCCGGGAATAAAATGAAGTGCTTTGGCAAGCGAATCATTTTTTGTAGGATTTACTACAATATCGTCTTTCTGAGGAAATTCAAAGTTCTTAAGCGAAAACCCGTTCTGTTCTTTTAGCAAAAAGTTTCCAAAAGGATAATCGAGTGTTACCGAACCAATGTAAGGAGTTACCTGAAACTGAAAATGCAAATGCGGATACGGAGATCTTCCGGTGTTTCCGCATCTTCCGAGTAGCTGCCCTTTTTTTACAGCATCTCCCACTTTTACTTCGAGCGAGTGGTATTTTAAATGGCTGAGTTTTGCATAGAGGTAATCGTTGTGTTTAATAATTACTGTATTTCCCCAGTTTTCTTTTGTATTTACATCGCCAATTGTGTTGTCCGCAATGTGGTTTACCGCTTCAATAATGGTACCGTCGAATGGTGCAACCACGGCTTTGCCAAAGCAAAAATAGTCTTCGTGATAATCGCCCGAACCTTTAAACTGTTTTCCATTGCGATCGGTTACTACAAAATCCCAGGCGTGTTTCCATGCACCCTTGTGTGTATGTTCGCCACTGTGTCCCTGACTTACAGTCCATTCGCCAAAAAAAGGCAAAGTGGCCGATACCGGGTAAGCCGCCGGAAAACGTTTTAAATTACCTGAATATAGGTACAGATTTTTCTCGGGTTTTCCTAACTGTACCGGTGTTTCCAAAAGTTTTCGCGGACGTTTTTCACGTAATTTGAGTGCGTATAAAAACATGAGAACAACGATGTTAAAAGGCAGTGAATAAGCCGAAACTTTTAACAGTAAAAATATCTGCTGGGTACTGGTTGTAATTAATACAACCGCAGGCAACAGAATAATAATCCAGCCAAAACTGATTCGGCCGGGCACCAGGTAATAACCACCCAATGCAATTGCGGTTAAAATGTAATTAAAACCAATAAAAGTATAGCCCAGCGAGTTGAACTCGATACCAACCAGGTTGTAAAACAAATAGGCAGTTGTAAACCCTAAAAGCGACAAAACAAAGGTAATGCGCGAATAAAAAAGTAAGCCAACTGCAATTATAATTCCTGCCAGCAAATGTGTTTGGAAAAAGATGGCTCCCAGCGAACGAAAATAGATCTGGATAAACGAGCTCCGAATGTTATTTTCAAGGAAATCGTAAAAATTCACGAAATTCTGACCTCCGATTGAATAGAGTTCGTTGTAAGTAAAAATACCACGTTCGCTCATGTTTAATGCCGAAAGTTCACCTCCCGAGAGTGCCACAATCCATATTCCAAATAAAAAAGGAATACTTAAAAACGGCAGTCCATATTTTCCGAGCACCCCCTGAAATACGATGGTAATAAAAAAGGTTAAAATGGCGGCAATAATAATCAGCACATAAACTTCGATGGAAGGCTGATAAAACAAGCCAATTCCTAAACCCACAAGCAAAGCGTTGTAGCCATAAAAACCCGTGCCAACAAGGTATTTGTTGTAACCCAATCCCCACGCCAACGAGTTTGCCACTATAACAGCAAGCAAACCACCAATCCCTGCTCCATAATCAAAAAAACTAATGATGATTAAAGAGAAAGCAAGCAGTTTCGAGCTTGAAAAGAAGATCTGCGAATACGAATTTAAAACCGATTGCACGATTTCTTTTTTAATTATAGTGGGTACCGACATACAAATTATCTTTTTGGGTTCAGTTCAAAATTCTGTAACGATTCCAGCGATTCTTTTTTACGAACGATATGTATTTTACCATCCAAATCAATCAGTACAACATTGGGGCGGTAAGTGATAAATTGCATCCATTGTGTCATGTTGTATGCACCTACCCGTTCTATTACAAGCTGTTCGCCGGTTTTTACCTGCGGAAAATTAATGGCATCGCGAATAACATCGATGTTCATACAAAGCGGGCCATAAATTGTGCTTTCTTCAACGTGCGACGAAAGTTCGCGCGTGGGATAAACACCCAGGTTGTACCAAAAAGTTGTAAACAGCAGGTTCACTCCGGCATCAATTACCATTGTTCTGCGCCCGTTGGTTGAGCGTTTGTTGGCCAGCACGGTTGTAAGTAAATAACCGGCGTCGTCGATCAAAGCACGTCCGGTTTCTAAAAACAGAACGGGTAGATTTTCATGTGGAATCTCAGAAGAAATAAGAGCATTTGATATGGCTTCAGCATATTCATCAAACGATGGACAGGTTTCAACGCCGGGCATATAAGCTCCTTTTAATGTATTCTTTGAGGCAAATCCGCCGCCTAAATCAATGTATTTTAACCAGTGGTCGAATTTACGGTGAGTGGCAACATACAAGTTGGCCAGTTTCGAAGCTGCAACCGCATAGGCATTTGCCGACATAATATACGTACCGATGTGTGTATGTAATCCAATAAAATCGAGTGTATCGGCCAGCATTATCCGATTTATTGCATTCCAGGCTTCGCCGTTTTCGTAGTTAAATCCAAAGCGATCCCAAATTGGATAAATCCCTGCATCGAGATTAACACGGATGGCAACCCTGGCTTTTTTATTGAGTTCGCGGGTAACTTTTATTAATAAATACAATTCGTCGAAATGGTCGATGTGTATGCAGGCGTTGTGATTGATGGCCAGCTTTAAATCGTCGGCCGATTTTTCGGGGCCGTTAAATAATATATTTGAACCGTTCACTCCAAGCGTTAGTGCTTTTTCGAATTCAAATGCCGAAACTACTTCTGCCCATGCACCTTCGTCGTGAAAAACACTACAAACTGCGTCGAGGTAATTGGTTTTGTACGACCAGGCAAATTGTACTTTTGGGTAACGCGTTTCGAATGCCTGTTTCGCCTCGGCGTATGTTTCGCGAATGGTTTTTTCGGACAGAACAAATACGGGAGAACCATATTCTTCCATTATTTTTCCAACAGGAATTCCATCAATTTCTGAAATGATTTTTTGTTTGGTGGGTAAGCCAAATTTATTGGGAACACCGGCAGTTATTTTACTGATAACCGGTTTTTCGTATGCTAATTTTGTCATAATATCTCAGGTTTTATATTTCTTTATTCATTGAAATGGCCGCAAATTTTTCAAGGTCAACAATTACATCGTACGAATACCGCACAAACATTTTTCCAATTTTGTACTCTGTCATTGGTTTTACCTCGTGTCCCAAAGCCAGTTTTACAAGTGCTTCGGGTATATTCTGACCCGCTCCTACAGCCAGGTAAACCCAGGCCGGTATTCGCGGATTTATTTCAATCAGGTAGTATTCGCCTTTGCTGTTTTTTATTAGCTCAAGCTCCATTCCGCCTTTCCATTTTGTTTTTTGAATGATTGAACGAGTCAGTTCCATCATTTTGTCGTCGGCAAGTGTAATTCCTCCCCAGGCTTTTCCTTTATCGGTAATGTATTGTTTTCGCATGGGAACAGCCGCAATTGTATTGCCTAAGCCATCGCCCAGTGCAATTACATTTACTTCGGTTCCTTTTACAAATTCCTGGGCAATTACCGGTAATCCCCATTTCGATGAAATATCGTGAAAAGCTTGTTTTACCTGCTCTTTGTTTTTAGCTACATAAGCATCGTAAAATTGTCCTTTAATCATTATCGGGTAATCGAATTTATCTTCCAGGTCGGAAATCTGGTTGGTACTTCCCATGTTTAAGCTGCCCGGAACTTTAACATCGTACTTTTTACCAAACTCCTGAAGTTTATCTTTATCTCTTTCCTGAAACTGTTTTAGGTTGGGCAAAAAAGTATGTATTCCCAGATTTTTTAATCTTTCTTCATTTTTCATAAATGAAAATAGTTCGGCATCGAGATTGGGAATTAATACATCAATTTTTTCCTGTTGATTAATTGTTTCAATACGTTCGATTAATTCGTTTGAACCTGCGGAAGGATATGGAACCTGAAAAATACGGTCGCATAAATCTTCCATATAAATTCCCGGCTCGAGGTTTTCATATACCAGGCCAATAATACGTACATCGAATTCGGCCGATTCTTTAATTCCTCGAATAACCGGAACTCCGGGGCCCGGATTGTCAGTATTGTTTAAACCGGTAACTGCCAGTGTTATTTTTTGTTTGTTCATACCGTTTACTGGAAATTAAGTGGATCTTCCTGCGTTAAAATCTGATGGTGTTTTAAGAGTGCAAAAAATTCGTAAAAATCTTTTTCTAGCGAAAGATCGTCAATGTCATAACGCTCAAGCATCTCTGCTTTTATAACATCAAAATCTTTGCCTGCTTCCAGGTCTCTTAACAATTGAAGTCCGAGTGGATTTAAACTAAACGAGTCGCCGGTTCGTGAATTAAAAACAAAACCATTATCGCTGATTTTAATTTCATCTGTAATTTTCATGATCTAATTTTAAAGGTATTCCGAAGTTGATTGTTAGACTATCTAATTTACAGCAAATTATGTAAAAAAGAGGTCTGTTTGCCGAGAAAAAAGAAATTGAAATACGGGCATATGTAATTTTACCCGATATCTCAATTTCAACTTTTTCAGCAGAACCAAACTTTAGTTAATGAAATTTATAATTCTACTGTTTCTGTAACTCCATCCGTTGTTACGGTAATTAATTTGTCACACTCACCCTCCCCATAGTTAATGGTCTGGCTGTTTTCACCGTCGGTTTTAATTTCAATTGTTCCGCTAAGCGGATAAAAACATCCGTTCTTGTATATTAATGCTGATGTAATTTCCATAGTATAGGAATTCCCATCAAGATTTACACCCGATCCTGAACCGGTAACAGACCACACGTCATCTGCAAAAAGCAGCGTTTCTCCTCCTTCAATTTGTTCGCTGGTTTTTTCACACTCCCAGGTCATAACCAGCCCATCTGGATTTGTTAGTTTGGCATCTGCCACTTTTTTCAGGAAAGTTAAATTTCCTGCATCATTTAATCCTGTGTTCAAAATGGTTTTAACGCCTTCCATTTTGTTGTCGTTCATGTAAAAGTCTTCAAAAGTTATTTGTCTTTCCGAGCCTTCGTTTCTCCACCAATCCGACAGATTAACATGGATCATTCCTCTTTTCATATTTCCCAGGAAGCATTCGCAGTTTTCGGTACCATAGTCAAGTGTCCAGCTACGTGGCCAAAACTCGCCGTTTTCATTTTCGTGTATTGTAACTGTCAGGCAACTTGACAGGGATGCCGATTTTAACGATTCATCGTCAGTTGTAATTTCTTCCTCTGCTGCCAACGAAAATGCATCCGCTATTTTCAGGTAATCATCGGTTGATGTAATTGCTATTTTATTTTTGGATACATCTTCATTTTTGTTGCACGAATACAAAAATATGAGAACGGTAAATGCGGTGAATAGCATTATAAGTTTTCCAGAATTCTTCATAATAAATTGTTTTAAATGTTGAACTAATAGTACTATGACACCAACTATTTTGAAAACTTGCGCTTACCTCAGTCTTATTTCAAGATTTGTAAAAATCGATTAGGAAATGCTATAAATGTTGTTGCGAATTATTTATGTTTTCCATTTATCGTCTTCCACTACCTCTACTACTTAAAGTCTCTGTATCACCTTTGCCGGGAGGCTTGTTTCCATGCGATTCTTCAACTGCCTCAAATAAGAATGGAGATATTGTATTTCTGATTATGTGGTCGGCGTTGCTCCAGGTGGGTGTTGGCATTTGCCACACTAAAAATTCTTCGTTGTTGTGAACAACTTCAAGTGCTTGTACATAATCGTCGGCCTGATTCGAAAATCCTAATGCACCGATGCGTTCGTCTTTCATTTCAGTGTAGCGATAGCTTGCAAGTACATCACCTTCATAACCACCCGATAAAATATCATCTAAAGCCAAACCTGCTTCTACCAGTACCCGGTTTATTGTGGGAGGTTCGGTTGAATCATCGTATTCAATGGAGTATAAATCCAGTTTGGTATCGGCAAATTTAAATCGGTTATACACGAAGTTTGAATAATCAACATAATACCTGTATTTTGAATACTGGGTTTTATCGGTTTTATTTATCATACGAACTTCTTGCTGGATTACGGGAAAGAAACATTGTACCTCGTTATATTGGTCCTTACTAGAGTCGAAATTTGGGATATAAGGAATTCCCATGAACTGATTGAGGTAGGATATTTCGTCGAAAGTAAGGAAGTTTGATTTGTCGGACGCTGCTGCTACACAGGCTGCTGCCAGGTTTGCAACAAATTGTCTTTGTTTTATCTGGTCGATTAGGTCGGGAAATTGTCTGGCACCGATTCCCCACTCATTGTCAAGCCGCGATTGAAAGCGAAAGCCTCCAAATCCATTGTCGTCCTCGGTTAAAAAATTTAATCCATTGCTGGAAGCCGAACGTGAAAAACCAAAGTTCATGAGTTCGTAATACAGGGCTAAATTTTCAAGAGGCGAATCAATGGGCTTATCTCCAATTCCTAAATTTAAAGCAGCTTGAGTTCGAATCATATAAAGGCGTCCACAATAATCTCGTACTACATCGGCTACAGTGCCATCTCCAAAATTTTTAAGCACCTCTGTCATACGCGATGCCAGAACCGCACGCGGCGATCGAACTAAATTGAGACGTCCTTGTTCGATGGGATAAACGTAAGCTGTAACAGCTTCAAGCAGTTCACCTTCTGCATCGTAAAGGACAAGTGGATTTTCGATAAAACCATTTACCGGACTGATTAATTGACTGTTCAGCATAAAACTCCCTGTTAAACGAGGGTTGTGAACGTCAATAATTCCGGTTACCATTTCATCCTGGTATTCAATTGCGTAGGCAAGAGGGTACAAAACCGGGACACCTGCAAAATTGCGTTCTACTTCAATTAAATCTCCATAGAGATCTCCTTCTTCTACATCGGCAGGTTTACCTGCTTTTTTCAGTACTACGTCGTCAGAATCTTCCTCAGGAAGATAACTCTCCTGGCAAGAGTTGGTACCCAGGGCGAATGCAAATAACATAAGAAAAATAAAAAAAGTTAACTTTTTCATAGCAGTAATTTTAAGTTAATACATGTTTGCTCCGGAAGCACAGAATGATTGGGTAAGTAAAGTAAAAGGTAGCTAATTATGTTAAAAAAGTCAATCCACCAAGTGTGGATTTTCCTGCTGTATTTGTCGAATATATTTCAACGAGATTTGTATAATAAGTAAACAAATGGCCAAACAAACAAACAAAAAAGAAAATCCTACGTATCAACCGTAAACTAGTGAACTTTCAATCCATGCTAAACAAAAAAATCAATGTGCTCATCGGATACGACCAACAGCTAATTGCAGATGGTGTTGCAGCAATTCTGACTCTTGAGAAAGATTTGAATGTTATCGCGTGCATTAAAAATGACCAATCAGTTTTACAATCCATTCA
Source organism: uncultured Draconibacterium sp. (assembly GCF_963675585.1). NCBI lineage: Bacteria > Pseudomonadati > Bacteroidota > Bacteroidia > Marinilabiliales > Prolixibacteraceae > Draconibacterium > uncultured Draconibacterium sp. The sequence continues at coordinate 646,266 of NZ_OY776411.1, read as the reverse complement.
AAAATACAATCCGGAAATAGCAATTCTCGAAATTGCCAGATGGCCCAGACATTACATTGATTACATTCGTAAATTTTCTGCGATCTTAAAAAATACGAAACTTTTAATCATCTCAGAATTACTCTCTCATGACGCCTTGGTGGAAGTGATGTCCATGGTTAATGGGTATCTGATAAGAACATGCAGAGGTGAAAAAATAATTGAAGCCATTCATGCTTTAATGAAGTCAGATAAATATTTGTGTTCGCAGGAGATAGAGGAATTTGTGCATAATTTTCCAGAGAACAAGAACCACTCACTGACAAGAAGGGAAAAAGAGATTCTATCCATATGGTTAACTTCGAATGAGAACAGTGAAATTGCAGACCGGTTAAATATCAGCGAGTCTACGGTGCGCACTCACTTGAAAAACATCAGGCAAAAATCAGGAAGTTTAAATCGAATTGAAATGATGGTTTATGCCTGTAAAAACAATGTCACGGATTTTGAAATGGAACCCGTTTGCAATAATTGTAAGTTTTGTTGCGAGAAAATTTAACCGGCACCTCAATTATATTACCATTAACCAGCAGGTGAGAAATTTAAAATTGGGATACATCTAATTTGCAATTTTTACTGAAAGCCTGTTTTTTACACAGAACAAATCGTTTTTTCTCAACTATTTTCTTTTTGTACCATCATTTTATTGTTGTTTCATTAAAAAAACTTCGATTTTATATACATCTATCTGTTTATTGAACAGAAAGTATAAATTTGTATCCTCAAATTTGACAGAGAAAAAGGCCACAGGCTGAAGATTATAAATAGTGAATCAAAAAGAACATCATGACACGTTTGAAAATTAAAGACATCCTGAAAGAGGGAAAGGCAGGTAGCGAAGTTGTTGCCAAAGGTTGGGTACGAACAAAACGAGGAAGTAAAAATGTAAATTTTATTGCCTTAAATGATGGTTCTACTATTAATAATTTGCAAGTAGTAGTTGATGTTGAAAGTTTCGAAGAAACATTGCGCGATATAAATACCGGGGCTGCAATCTCGGTAAAAGGAGAATTGGTTGAATCGGCCGGTGCCGGACAAAACATCGAATTAAATGCCAAAGAATTGGTGCTTTTAGGTGGTGCCGATCCTGACAAATATCCCATTCAGCCGAAAAAACATTCGCTTGAGTTTTTGCGCGAAAATGCACACTTACGTTTTCGTACCAGCACGTTTAGCGCCGTATTTCGTATTCGTCATGCCATGGCATTTGCCATTCATAAATATTTTAACGAAAAAGGATTTAACTATTTGCATACTCCAATTGTAACGGCAAGTGATGCAGAAGGTGCCGGACAAATGTTTCGTGTTTCGACTTTGGATCCTAAAAATCCACCTTTAACAGAAGAAGGAAAGGTTGATTTTTCGCAAGATTTTTTTGGTAAGGCTACCAACCTTACTGTGTCGGGACAGCTCGAAGGAGAACTTGGAGCTTTGGCTTTGGGCGAAATTTACACTTTTGGTCCAACTTTTCGTGCCGAAAATTCAAACACAACCCGTCACCTGGCAGAGTTCTGGATGATTGAGCCGGAAATGGCTTTTTACGATTTGAAAGACAACATGGATTTGGCTGAAGATTTTTTAAAGTCGTGTATTAAATATGCATTGGACAACTGCATGGACGATCTGAAATTTCTAGCCGAACGTTTAAAACAAGAAGAAAAAGGCAAGCCGGAAGCTGATCGTTCGATGGATTTAATTGAAAAACTTGAATTTGTTTTAAACAACGACTTTATCCGCATTACATATACCGAAGCAATTGATATTTTAAGGAATTCAAAACCATTCAAGAAAAAGAAATTCCAGTTTCCGGTTGATTGGGGAACCGATTTGCAAAGCGAGCACGAACGTTATTTGGTTGAAAAACACTTTAAATGTCCTGTAATTCTTACCAATTATCCGAAAGACATTAAAGCCTTTTACATGAAACAAAACGACGACGGAAAAACCGTTGGTGCAATGGATGTTTTGTTCCCGGGAATTGGTGAAATTATTGGTGGTTCGCAGCGTGAAGAAAACCTAGAGAAGCTGCAAACAAGAATGAAAGAAATGGATATTCCGGCTGAAGAAATGGATTGGTATTTAGATACCCGTAGATTCGGATCGGTGGAGCACAGTGGCTTTGGTCTTGGTTTCGAGCGCTTTATATTGTTTGTAACAGGTATGGGTAATATTCGCGATGTAATTGCTTTCCCACGTACACCTAAAAATGCCGAGTTCTAAAATAAGTTTATAGAACCGTGCTCCGAAAAAAATATTAAATTTACGGAGTTAACATTTGGGATATGGAGCAAAAACTAACATTACAACAGAAGCTGCTCCAGAAGCTATCGCCTCAGCAAATACAGGTGATCAAGCTTTTGGAGATCCCAACTATGCAACTCGAGCAACGGATAAAAAAGGAGCTCGAAGAAAATCCTGTTTTAGAATTGGAATCAGATAATCCTTCTTCCCTCGATGATTCAGGAAACCAGGAAGGGGAGGATAATCGTGATGTTGATAACGAGGAGTTTTCGATGGATGATTATTATGAAGACGAAGAAATTCCGACCTATAAATTAAATACCAACAACTTTTCGAAGGACGACAAATACATTGATGTTCCGTTTTCGGTAGGTACAACATTTCATGAGTTTTTGTACGAGCAACTTGGAATGGTTAGTCTTTCGGAAGAAGAACAGGAGTTAGCCGAATACATTATCGGGAATATTGATGATGACGGTTATTTGCGCCGCGATTTAATGTCGATCAGCGACGATCTGGCCTTTAATATGAACCTGGATGTTCCGGAAGAAAAACTGGAGGTAATTTTAAAGTCGATTCAGGAGCTGGACCCACCTGGAATTGGTGCCCGCGATTTGCGCGAATGCCTGATGCTGCAGTTAAAAAGAAAAGAAGGCAAGGCGTACGATTTGGCAAAAGCTATTGTAAAAGATTTTTTTGTTGAATTTACCAAAAAACATTACGATAAAATTCGCGCAAAACTTGAGCTTTCGGAGGAGGAGTTAAAGGCAGGCATCGATCAGGTATTAAAACTGAATCCCAAGCCCGGAAGTTCGTACAGTAATCCTTTAAATAAATCGAACCAGCATATTGTTCCCGACTTTATTTTAGATAATCTCGACGGTGAATTAAATCTTTCGTTAAACCAGCGAAACGTGCCGAATTTAATTATAAACGACACGTACCAGGACATGTTGCGCAATTTAAGTGCAAACCAGAAAGAGCAAAAAAACAGTAAGGAAGCCGCACTTTTTGTTAAGCAAAAAATTGATTCGGCAAAATGGTTTATCGATGCCATTCAGCAGCGACAAACAACTTTGCTGCTTACCATGTCGGAAATTATTAGCTTTCAAAAGGAATATTTTCAGGAAGGAGACGAAACAAAACTTCGTCCGATGATACTGAAGGACATTGCTGAACGTACAAATCTCGACATTTCTACTATCTCGAGAGTTTCGAACAGCAAATACATTCAAACACATTTCGGAATTTATCCGCTTAAATATTTCTTCTCGGAAGGAATGCAAAAAGATGATGGAGAGGAAGTTTCAACCCGTGAGATTAAGAAAATTTTACAGGATTGTATTGGGAACGAAGACAAACACAAACCATTAACCGACGAAAAACTGGCTCAAATTCTTAAAGAAAAATCGTACAACATTGCACGTCGTACAGTGGCTAAATATCGCGAGCAGTTGGGAATTCCGGTGGCACGTTTAAGAAAGGAATTGTAATATGTCGGAAAAAATAGCAAAGGTATTATCCATTATTTTTCATCCCGTTTTACTTCCGACTTTGGGATTATTGCTGCTTTTAAATTCAGGATTTTATTTTACAATGTTGTCGTGGGAGGCAAAACGCTTTGTTTTGTTGGTTGTGTTCTTTTCTACTTGTATACTTCCACTTTTATCGGTGGCAATTATGGCCTTAAATCCACGCTTTAATATAATGATGCCAAACAGCCGCGACCGGGTAATGCCACTTCTGTCGAGTTCAATATTTTATTACCTCGGATTTATGTTGCTGAATAAAGCAAGGGCTTTTCCCGAGTTTAAACTGTTTTTGCTGGCTTCGGTTTTGGTAATTACTGTTTTACTTATTGTTTCGTTTAAGTGGAAAATAAGCAACCACATGGCTGCAATTGGTGGCCTGGCCGGTACTTTGTTTGCTTTGTCGTTTCGGGGTGGAATAAATCCGGTTTACTCCATAATGATTGTGGTATTAATTTCAGGACTTGTTGGAACTGCCCGGTTAATTTTACAGAAACATACCATTGTGCAATTAATTGCAGGTTACGGTTTAGGCTTTTCAATTTTATATTGCGTCATCTATTTCTTTTGACGAATTGGTTTTCAATCATTTTTAGGCATAAAAAAAGGGACCAAATAAGCCCCTTTTATATCTTTTAAAAGTAATCTGTTCTTACTCAACAAATTTATAACCAATTCCTTTTAAGGTTTTAATGTGGTCGTTGCCAATTTTTTCGCGCAGTTTGCGAATGTGAACGTCGATGGTACGGTCTCCAACAACAACATTTTCGCCCCAAACCGAGAAATAAATTTCTTCGCGCGTAAATACTTTACCCGGTTTCGAAACCAATAACGAAAGCAATTCAAATTCTTTTCGTGGAAGAATCATTTCGGTGTCGCTGATGCGAATCAGGTATCTTTCTTTATCAATTAGCAAGTCGCCAATGGTTACAGTATTTGTGTCAATAACCTCAACAGGTTGAGTTGCCTCGCCGGTTCTTTTTAATAAGGCTTTAACACGGCTTACCAACACTTTCGGGCGAACCGGTTTTGTTATGTAATCGTCCGCTCCGGCTTCAAATCCTGCAATTTGAGAATAATCTTCGCCACGAGCAGTTAAAAATGCAATAATGGTAGTGCTTAACGAAGGCATTTTACGAAGTTCTTCGCAAGCTGCAATTCCGTCCATTTCGGGCATCATTACATCTAAAATAATAAGGTGAGGTGTATGCTTTTCGGCCATCTGAAGGGCTTCAACACCATTTTTTGCTGTATATACTTTGTATCCGGCTTTTTCCAGATTGTAACTTAGAAATTCCAGAATGTCCAACTCGTCGTCAACCAACAGAACTTTAAATTCATTTTCACTCATAATTGTATAATAAATTGTGATAAAGTTACGCGCCCTTTGTTACAGAACCGTTAACTTATCTTTAAACTTATAATAAACACAAAGTTAGGTTAATATTTGGCTTTTTCAAGTGTAAAGTTAAAGGTTGTCCCCTGATCAACTACACTGCGCACATTAATCGATTGATTGTGTGCCTCGATAATATGTTTTACGATTGATAAACCCAGCCCGGTTCCTCCTTGTTCGCGCGAACGCGATTTGTCAACACGGAAGAATCGTTCAAAAATACGTGGCAAATCTTTTTTCTCCATTCCAATTCCATTGTCGGCAACTTCAACAATTATGTTGTCTTCCAAATCGTGGAAACTTATATTTACATAACCCTTCTTTTTTCCGTATTTTATTCCGTTAACAATCAGGTTTGTAATAACTTCCAGAATTCGTTTTTTATCTGCTTTAACAAAAATAGGTTTGTCAGGTTTATCAATAATCTGAACTTTAATTTTACTTTCCGAAGCCTGCCATGTTTCCATTTCTATTACTTCGGCTACTGTTTTTACAATGTCAAATTTTATAAAGTTCAATTTCAATTCTCCCGATTCAAGTTTGGTAATCGACTCAAGGTCTTCAACAATCGATACCATTCGGTCTATGCTTTTTTCGGTACGCCGCAAATAAAGCTTATTAATTTTCGGATCATCCAATCCTCCTTCGAGCAAGGTTAAAACATAACCCTGAATATTAAAGATGGGCGTTTTTAACTCGTGCGAAACGTTTCCTACAAAATCTTTACGGTATTTCTCAAGTTCTTTTAATCGTTCTATTTCTTTTAGTTGTGTTTTGGCCCACTCTTCTACTTCGTTTTTTACATTTAACAATAAACTGTTGGTGTTTAGGTTCGCTTCTTCGAGCTTTTTCCCGCTTAAAGGCAAATCGCGAATGGTATTGTAAATGGGTTTAATTCGGTCGATTATGTATTTCTGAATAATAAATACAATTGAATAATAAGAGGCTACAAAAAACAAAATTGTTGGAACTATGATAATCCAAAAGTGGTTGTTGTAATAATGAGCAAGCAAAGCAATGGCCAGTGCAAGTATGGTTAAGGTTACAGAAACAACCACGGCAAGAAACTTCGAAGAGTACGTTTTCATATGAAAAAAATATTTGCGCAAAAGTATAAAATTTCCGCTATTTGTTGAGTAACAGTAATTTTACGGTTTATTAATAATTTCGTAATATTACAAAACGATTAAACTTTATACTTAGCTTATATTTGCCGGCCGACATTAAATACTAAATAAATGGAAAATTTTTACTTGATTTTAGTGGTCGTTCTTTTCGCACTTGCAATTTCAGATTTGATTGTAGGTGTTAGTAACGACGCTGTCAACTTTCTGAACTCTGCTATTGGTTCGAAAGCTGCTCCCAAATGGTTGATCTTTTTGATGGCTAGTTTGGGGGTTTTAATTGGTGCTACTTTTTCAAACGGAATGATGGAAGTAGCCAGGAAGGGGATATTTCATCCTGAAATGTTCTACTTCTCCGAAATCATGATCATTTTTCTGGCCGTAATGATTACCGACGTAATCTTGCTGGATATGTTCAATACCTTCGGAATGCCAACTTCCACAACAGTTTCAATCGTTTTTGAATTACTTGGTGCTGCCGTGGCAGTTTCAATAGTAAAAATTAAGTCAGCCGGAGGTTCTGTGGTTATGGAATTGGCGCAGTACATTAACTCCAGTAAAGCGCTGGCAATTATCACCGGAATACTGGTGTCGGTGTTTATTGCTTTTAGTGTTGGTGCCATTGTGCAGTACATCGCCCGGTTGATATTTACCTTTAAGTACCGGGATACAATGAAGTATTATGGTGCAATTTTCGGAGGTTTGGCCATTACTGCCATAACTTATTTCATTTTTATTAAAGGAATGAAAGGTTCGTCGTATGCTGATTTTGAATTAAGCAGCGGAGAAACTTTACAAGACTGGTTTAAGCACAATTCAGGATTGGTAATGCTGTATAGCTTCGGATTTTGGGTTGTTTTTATCCAATTATTAAAGTGGATTTTCAACATTAAAATATTAAAAGTAGTTGTGTTGGCAGGTACATTTGCTTTGGCGATGGCCTTTGCCGGAAACGACCTTGTAAACTTTATTGGAGTACCGTTGGCCGGTTATAATTCTTTTCAAGCCTGGATGGCCGATGGTGCAACAAATCCAGACACCTACTCAATGGCAATGCTTGCAGGTAAGGTAGGCACTCCAACGTATATGTTATTAGTTGCAGGTTTAGTGATGATTGTTACACTGATTATGTCGAAAAAAGCAAAATCTGTAATTGCCACATCACTCGATCTTTCGCGTCAGAACGAAGGAGAAGAGCGTTTTGGATCTTCATTTGGCGCACGGGTTATGGTTCGTGGAGCTACTAATTTCAATAAAAAATTAGTACGACTACTGCCTGGTTCATTTTCAAGAGGAATACAATCACGATTCGAACCACATTCGTATGTTGCAGAAGACGATCAGGATCCGCCATCGTTTGATAAAATCAGGGCATCGGTAAACCTGGTTGTGGCCAGTATTCTTATTGCCATTGGTACTTCATTAAAACTTCCTTTATCAACCACCTATGTTACGTTTATGGTTGCAATGGGAACCTCGTTGTCCGATCGTGCATGGGATCGTGAAAGTGCAGTTTACCGTATTTCGGGTGTATTCGCCGTAATTGGTGGATGGTTCTTAACCGCATTAATCGCTTTTTCGGTTTCGGGACTTGTTGCATTGCTTATTGCCGTTAGTGGTAAGTTTATGATTTTTGTATTCTGTGGTGTTGCCCTGTTCATGGTAATTCGCACACATACTCTTCTTAAAAAACGTTCTGCAGCAAAAGTTGAAAACGAAGAAGAAGAAATTGTTGAAGAAGATGCCTTTGAACAAATTATGGCAAAAAGCTCGAAACAAATGATTAAAGCAGTTGTATCGAGTAACCAGATTATTACTTTGGGTATTGAAAGTTTTATTAAAGAAGACAGAGCGGGATTAAAGAAAGCGCAGGAATCGAGTGCTGCTTTCTCAAAGAAATCAAAACGAAACAGGGATAAAGTATATTCCATTGTTTCTAAGATTTCGGGTGGACCAATTGAAACCAGTCATTTTTATGTTCAAATGATGGAGCATAAACGAGAAATGGCACATGCCGTTCATTTTATGCTTGAACCAATGATTGTTCATATCGAAAACAATCACAAACCATTTATAGCCGAACAGGCAAAAGAACTTAATGCGCTTATAACAGCTACCGATACTTTTTACAATTTTGTATTACACGCTGTTAAAGAAGAACAGTTTGATGAGCTGGATAATTTAATTAAAGAACGCGATAAGATTTTGGGTGAATTAAATAAATTGGAGAAAAATCAAATTAAACGTATCAAAAACAAAGAAGTTAATACACGTAATTCGCAGCTGTTCTTTAAAATGATATCTGAAATTGAACACTTGTTGTTGCACACAGTAAATTTGGTAAAAGCGCAACGCGACTTTATTACTTATACACGTCAATCGAAATAGATTCAATAACATATTAGATACACGAAGGCCGGGCAATTTGTCCGGCCTTTTTGTTGTTGTAATATTTTTGTAACACAATTTGCAATTACATATTTCCCTTTTTTCCAGGAGGTTAATTGTATCTGTACGGAATAATTTAATCGTTTTGTAACAAATTTGTAACTTGTGTGTAATAGCAATGCTACACTTTTGCCATTGTAAATAGACAAAAATTCAATCTTAAGTAAAATGAAAAAATTAACTTTTTTATTGTTGGCTATGCTAAGCATTGTGTCAACAAGTTTTTCGCAAAATTCAACCGACGAATTTGAACCAAATGGAAAACCACTCGCTTTGATATTCACAAACTTTAATACCGCTTTTTCCGACGGTGAAACCAATCCTGCTTTTGGTATTACACGTGCGTATTTAGGATACGAATATAATTTTAGCAAAGAGTTTTATGCAAAAGTTGTTTTTGACGTGGGAGATCCAAAAGTTGGTGCATTAAAAAGTGTTGCTTATTTGAAAAACGCTTATGTGCAGTACAAAAGTGGAAACTTTAAAGCCTATTTTGGTATGATTTCCACCACTCAGTTTAAAGCTTCAGAAAAAATCTGGGGGTATCGTTATGTTGAGAAATCATTTCAGGATGCGTATAAATTTAATTCAAGCGCCGATTTTGGTTTTAATATGGAATACAAATTCAACGATTTTGTAAGTGCCGATTTTTCAGTTATAAATGGTGAGGGTTACAAAGTAATTCAGAGCGATGATTTTGTTCGCCCGGGACTTGGTATTACTGCAACACCTGTAAAAAATGTAACTGCACGAGTATTTGCCGATTACATGGGCGACGAGGTTAAACAACAATCGTTGGCAACTTTCCTGGCCTATACAGGAGAAAAAGTTGTACTGGGTGCTGAATACAATTATCAGCAAAATATGGGCATGGAAGATGGACACGATATTTACGGTACATCTTTTTACGGAACCTTTAAACCAAATAACAAGATTAAAATATTTGGTCGTTTTGATGATTTAAAATCGAAAAAACTGGAAGGAGAAAGCGAAGCCTGGAACATCGGAAAAGATGGTCAGCTTATTATGGCAGGTGTTGAATTTAGCCCGGTAAAAGGGATTAAAGTTGCACCAAACTACCGTTTGTGGAGTACTGCTGATGACTCGCCAAATACCTCGTATTTGTATTTGAACCTTGAGTTGAAATTCTAAAAATAAGAAACAGAAAACTAGAAAATTAAATTTAAAAGAAATAGAAAATGAAAAATTTTGCATTGTTATTAGTCGCAGTATTTTTTTTGGCCAGCTGTTCAAACTCTCCTAAAAAGGATGGTGGCGAAAAGTCGGCAAGCACTTCAAAAGTAGCTCTTACAGCGGCAGGAGCAACTTTCCCAATGCCTTACTACAATATGGTTTTTAAAGCCTATACTTCAGAAACAGGTACACTTTTAACTTACGGTGGTATTGGTTCTGGTGGAGGTATCCGAAGCCTTACCGATAAAGTAGTAGACTTTGGTGCAACCGATGCGTATTTAAGCGACGATAAATTGGCTGAAATGCCAGCTGAAGTTGTTCACATTCCAACCGTATTGGGAGCAGTTGTTATTGCTTACAATTTGCCGGGTGTTGACGATTTAAAATTGTCGAACGAGTTGCTGGAGAAAATGTTCATGGGCGAAATTACAAAATGGAACGATCCTGCATTAAAAGCAAACAACGAAGGTGTTGCTCTGCCTGACATGGATATTACATTTGTACATCGTTCGGACGGTAGCGGAACCACTTTTATTTTTAGCGATTACATGACCAAAATTAGCTCGAAATGGGCTGATGCAGTTGGCGCCGGAAAATCGTTGCAGTGGCCTGTTGGAATGGGAGCAAAAGGTAACCCTGGTGTTGCCGGAACCATTAAACAAACCGAAGGTGCCATTGGCTATATAGGTTCGGAATATGCGTTTGCACAAAAAATTCAAACTGCAAAAGTTCAAAACAGCGCCGGTAATTATATCGTTCCTTCAATTGCTTCGGTAAGTGCTGCAGCAAAAGGCGAAATTCCTGCCGATACAAGAATTATGTTGACCAATTCGGATGATCCGGATGCATATCCAATCAGTGGATTTACATGGATTATTCTTTACAAAGAACAGAATTACAACGGTCGTTCAAAAGAACAGGCATTGGCTACAGTTTCTTTCCTCGATTGGTTGGTAAGTGCTGATGCTCAGGGACAAGCAGAAAAAGTGCATTATGCACCGCTTCCTGATGCTGCTGCTGAAAAAGCAAAAGTAATTTTACGCTCGGTTACTTTCGACGGAACACCGTTATTGTAAAAATACATTACCTCAAGTTCACACAAACTTGATGTGCCATGACATTTTACGAAGAAGAGAGGCTGTTGTAATAACAAGCTTTTCTCTTCGTTCGTAAAATTTGCTTTAAACAGATTTTGCCAACCATCTCAAAGTCTAACATCTAATTGATGAACAGCGATAAAATTACAAAAGGAGTACTGCTTTTATCCTCGTTGCTAATCCTCTTTGTTGCGGGAGGCATGATATATTCTTTGGTAGAAGGAGCAATTCCGGCCTTTAAAAGTTTTGGATTTAAGTTTGTTTTTTCAAACAACTGGAATCCAACCGAAGGAAAGGAGAACTACGGAGCTCTCCCATTTATTTCAGGAACTATAATTACTTCTGTGGCAGCCTTGTTAATTAGCTTGCCACTGTCGTTTTCGGCTTCGCTTTTTATTGGCGAATATTACCGCGGTACAAAATTGGCAAAAGTGCTGGGCACAATGGTCGATTTACTGGCCGGTATTCCGTCAATTGTATATGGTTTATGGGGATTTTATGTACTTCGACCTTTGTTAATCGATATCGGTTTGCCCAACCAGGGATTTGGAATTTTTACTGCAAGCATTATTCTTGCCATTATGATTATTCCGTATGCTACCTCTTTAAGTAACGAAATCATTTCAATGGTTCCCAACGAACTCAAAGAGGCTGCCTACTCACTGGGAGCAACAAAATCGGAAGTAATATTTAATGTGGTGGTTCCCTCTGCCAGGTCGGGTATTGTTGCCGGGTACATCCTGTCGTTAGGGCGGGCACTTGGTGAAACAATGGCTGTTACTATGCTAATTGGTAATTCAAATGTAATTCCCGACGGTTTTTTCAGTACCGGAAACACAATGGCTTCGGTAATTGCCAATCAGTTTGGTGAAGCTGAAGGTTTAAAGCTCAGTGCTTTAATTGCCATTGGTTTGTTGTTGTTCCTGATTACGGGAATTATTAACGCGATTGGAAAATTTATCATTAAAAAAATGGCTTAACATGAGTAGCTCAGCAAATTTAATGGTTGATAATCTTGGGCGAAGAACGCTTAAAGACAAGTTCTATAAAGTACTGGTAATCGTACTTTCTACCATTACTATTTCGCCTATTGTACTAATAATTTACCAACTTGTTGTAAAAGGTTATCGCCAGATAAGTTTCGATTTTATACTAAAAACGCCACCGGACACATTTGAAGCAATGACAGCTTTGAGTAATGGTGAATTGATTCCGGGCGGTATTGCAAACGGATTAACCGGAACGCTTTTGATGGTGGTTTTGGCCTCGGTAATTGCAATTCCAGTTGGGGTTATAACCGGTATTTATTTGTATGAAAATCCGGGTAAATTTTTAGCCAACTTAACCCGAAATGTATCTGATGTTTTGCAGGGAGTGCCTTCCATTGTTTTAGGTTTGATTGCTTACATGTGGATTGTAAAACCGATAACAAACGGTTTCTCTGCCCTGGCAGGAAGTGTTTCTTTATCGATTATGATGTTGCCAATGATTGTGCGATCAACCGAGGAAACATTGAAAATGATTCCGCAAACAATAAAAGAAGCTGCTTTGGCCTTGGGAGTTCCGTATTATAAAGTAATTTTAAGAGTTTTGGTTCCTACCAGCTTTAGCGGTTTGTTGACGGGTATTTTGTTGGGTATTTCGCGGGTTTTAGGCGAAACTGCACCATTAATGCTCACCGCTTTGGGAAGTACCATGATAAATCTGGACATAAGCAAACCAACCAGTGCAGTGCCACTGTTAATCTGGGAATTTTACAACGATCCGAACATGGTAGATTTAATATGGAGTTCTTCCTTGTTGTTAATGGCAATGGTTTTGGCTCTGAATTTAATTTCGAAACGTATTGCTGCCCGAACAAAATAGACGAAAAGTAAAGATGAACGATAATTCAGTAACAATAAAAGATCCGGTACTTTCCATTCGAAACCTGTGTGTTTCGTACGACAAAGGAAAGTATGCTGTTGATAATGTATCGGCCGATATTAAACGCAATGCCGTAACGGCAATTATGGGGCCGTCGGGCTGTGGTAAAAGTACCATGTTGCGCGCCATTAACCGCATGCACGAACTCTACGAAAACATTGAAACCAAAGGCAATCTTATTTTGAATGGGAAAGACATTACCGATATGCCCACCATTCAGTTGCGCCGGAAAGTGGGTATGGTTTTTCAACGTCCAAATCCCTTCCCAACAATGAGCATTTACGACAACGTTATTGCAGGCTATAAATTAAACGGAATTCGTTTAAAGAAAACCGAACGCGACGATATTGTGGAACGCTCGTTAAGCGATGTTACACTTTGGGAAGAGGTGAAAGATACACTGCACAAAAAAGGAAGTTTCCTTTCGGGCGGACAGCAGCAACGGCTTTGTATTGCGCGGGCACTGGCCTTTGATCCGGAAGTAATTTTGCTCGACGAACCCACATCGGCACTCGATCCTGTGGCAACCTCAAAAATTGAAGACTTATTGGTGAAATTGAAAGAGAATTATTCGATTTTAATGGTAACACACAATATGTCGCAGGCTGCCCGAATCTCTGATTATTCAATGTTTATGTATTTGGGCGAATTGGTTGAATACGGCAAAACAAAAGACATGTTTACCAAACCAAAAGACCGCCGTACCGAAGAATATTTAACAGGGAAATTTGGTTAATTGTATTAACTTCACTAAATAACAAAGTGTTATGATATCGAAAAAAGACGAAGCAATAAATACTATTCTATCCGACTTTGAAGCCTTTGCAAATCTTTTGTTGAGCCAGCTCGATCTGTTGGAAAAAGACATCAATTCGGACGAAGAAAAACTTTCCAATACTTGTCACAAAGAGATTCTCGAGAACGAGAAAAAACTGGATAAACTGGAAGTAAAAATCAGCGATAAAATTGTAAATACAATTGCATTGTACCAACCGGTTGCATCCGATATACGAAAATTAATTGCCTGTTACCGCATTATTATTAGCCTCGAGCGAGTTGGCGATATGGTTGTAAATATTCTCGGGCACATCGAAAATGTAAAAGGAACACCTGTATTTGAGCACTTACTCGATGTTGTTTCAACTATGCTGATGCAGGCTTCGAATATGGTAAATAAGGCTTTGCTTGCCTTTACAACCGACGATCGCGAGTTTGCAATCTGGACCATTAAAAACGATACTGTGGTTGACGAAATTAACCATAAAATGTTAAAAAAGGCAATTAAGAAAAGCAGTACATCGAAAGAAGACAAAGAGATGCTTACTAATTTTATGAGCATGAATGGTATGGTTACAAATATTGAACGTATTGCCGATCATGCCACAAATATTGCCGAAGCAGCAATTTATTCTATCGAAGGGAAAGACATACGACACGTAAAAAATGTAGAATAATACAATGGCTAATTCTATTCCGAAAATACTTATTGTTGACGACGAAAGGGATTTGTGTGAAATTTTGGAGTTTAACCTTTCGAGCGAAGGATTTGATACTACAACCGCACATTCTGCCGAGCAGGCATTAAAGAAATCGCTTGATGAGTTCGACCTGATTTTGCTGGATGTTATGATGGGCGAAATGTCGGGCTACAAAATGGCCGATAAAATCAGAAGGGAATTGCAGTTGTCGGTGCCCATAATTTTTATGACAGCCAAAACTGCAGAAAATGATATTCTGACCGGATTTAATGTGGGGGGCGACGACTATATTTCGAAACCATTTTCGATTAAAGAAGTGGTAGCACGCATTAAAGCAGTTTTAAAACGGGGCCGTCAGGAAGTAAGTGCACCAAAAGTATTTCGCATGGAAGGACTTGAGGTGGATGTAAACAGTAAGTCGGTTACAATTGATGATGAACAGATAAACCTCACCCGAAAAGAATTTGAAATTGTTGCACTGCTGTTAAAACACCAGGGGCAATACATTAGCAGAGACGAAATTTTGGACCGTATTTGGAGCGACGATGTGATTGTTACTGAAAGAAATGTGGATGTGAATATTGCCCGCCTTCGAAAAAAAATAGGTGATTACGGAAAATATATTGTAGGAAAATCAGGCTATGGTTACGCCTTTAAAGAGTAGTTTGTAAATAATTTAAATCGAAAAAACGTGCCAACACAACAAACATTCAGAAGAAAGATATTTTATTACTTCATAGCTGTATTTATGTTGTTTACAGTAGCAATTCTGCTGTTTCAACTGCAACGCGAGAGGAATTACAAAACCGATCAGCTGGAAAATACGCTGAAAAATGTTACCGAAGTAAGCCACAATTACATTGAACATTACGGTTTAATGCAGAACCAGAATTTTCATCAGGCCGATACATTAAAATACCTTATTCCCCAGCAAAATATCAGAATTACAGTTATAAGTAAAAAAGGGCTTGTGCTTTACGATAGTTTTGTGGACGATTACAGCTCAATGGAAAATCATTTTGAACGCCCCGAAGTGCAAAAGGCACTTTATTCGGAAGAAGGTTCTAATATCAGACACTCGGCAACCACCGGTCAGGATTTTTATTATTACGCCCACAACTATGGCGATTATTTTGTTCGTACGGCCATGGTTTACAATGTTGATGTTGAGAATTTTCTGAAAGCAGAGCGCTTTTTTATCTTTTTTATTATCGGAATATTTATCGTAATCTGGCTGGTAATTAACGAGCTTACAAAAAGGCTTTCTATTTCAATTACCAAGTTGAAGGACTTTGCCATTAAGGCTGGAAAAAATGAGCCAATTGAAGAGGATGAGAGCGAATTCCCGGATCATGAACTTGGTGAGATTGGAGCGCAAATTGTAAAAATCTACAACAGATTACGGCGGGCGAAGGACGATGTGGCCATGGAAAAAGATCGCCTTTTTAATCACATGAACATCCTGAACGAAGGAATTTCTTTTTTCAAACCCAACAAAGAAAAAATGCTGGCTAACAGTCATTTTATTCAGTATGTAAGTATGATTTCCGATTCTTCCACTATTTCGGCCGAGAACTTTTTTAACATTCCCGAATTTGACCGGATTAATGCTTTTCTCGATGAATATCTGGAAAAAGACACCGAATTTCAAAATAGTGAATTGCCGCAACTGGAGTACACCATTAACAAAAACGAAAGCTACTTTAAGGTTTTGTGTATTGTATTTGCCGACAAAAGTTTTGAAATTCTGATTACCGATGTAACTCGTCCCGAAAAACGTCGCTTGCTAAAACAGCAACTCACTTCGAATATTGCACATGAATTAAAAACACCGCTTGCCTCGATAAAAGGTTACATTGAAACTTTAATGGGTAACCCGAATATTGACAAGGAAAAACAGCAGTATTTTATTGAGCGGGCACACGCGCAGTCAGAGCGATTAAATCTGTTACTTAACGATATTTCTTTGCTGAACAACATTGAGGATGCAGGCGAGTTATTCGAATTTAAACAGGTAAATGTAAAACACATTGTTTCCGATGTTATCGAGAACCTGGAAAGCAGACTGGCATCGAAAAATATTAAATGCAGATTGAATATCGACGATGAAGTTTTGGTTCACGGAAATGATTCTTTGTTATCCTCGGTTTTCCAGAATCTGATTGAAAACTCGATAAATTATGCAGGACAAAACGTTAGCATTGAGGTTAAAAACTACCTGGAAGACAAAAAATATTATTACTTCAGTTATTCAGATACAGGAGTTGGAATTCCGGAAGAGCACTTACATCGAATTTTCGAACGTTTTTACCGGATTGATTCGGGCCGCACTCGTGAAATGGGTGGCACCGGACTGGGACTCTCGATTGTAAAAAATGCAGTACTGCTGCACAAAGGAAAAATATCGGCACGAAACAAAGAAGAGGGTGGAATAGAATTCTTGTTTACGCTTTCGAAAAAATAGATCGAATGAACTTTTATAAAGGAAAAGATCAGAAGACTTTCTTCTGCATCTTTTCTGCTTTTTTATTCAGTTTCAGAAATACTTCGTTGTACGACTGAAGGTTTCGATACACTTTCTTTATCTTAATTTTGGGATCGGCACTATCAATTAGTTTGTAATAGGCCGGAGGCACCACCTCGTTCAGCACCAGTGAGAATAAAGTCTCGCTTTCAAAGTCAAAGGTGAATTCTTTTTGTATTGCCACCACAAATTCCAGGGCCGTCTTTTCAAAGTTAACTTCGTAAAACCTCGAGTAAACGACATAAACTTTACCGTTTGGTAAGCCATAAAAGTAGGCCGGAAGATCGGTGGGCAAATTTGAACTTTGTGTTTTAAAAATAAGTTTTGCTAATGAGTCCATTTTGTTTTTCTATTTCTGAGTTCTACTAATCTTTCAAAACTATTGGTAAGGTGTAATTTTAGCGGCGGATATTTTAATCGTTTTACGGCGCTAAATAAAATCTCGTCGCGCGAGTTGGTTTGATACAGTATTCGTTTCAAAATTTCGCGAATGTTATCGGGATAATTAATGCGGATGAGGTTGTTGCTGCTGATCCAGTTTTCAAGCTGATGATTCTGATTGTAAATTTCAGGCAGAACTAACACACCCATTTCCCGCAGGAATTCGGCATTACAAGCCTGTTCGTACTGATGTTTCATGGGTATTACACAAAGTTTTTTACCCATGTGTAAAGCTTCGGCGGGTGTTTCAAAACCGGCATTACAAAGTATCCCTTCGCAATGAACAAACGATTGGTTAAATTTTTCGAGCGAAATGGGGTAAAAGTGAATGTTGTTTACATTGTAAACTTCCTTGTTGTGTTTCGAAAAAACCTCCCACTTTACGCTTGGAAACAAAGCCAGTGTTTTTTCAATTTCGCGATTACTTAACGATGGTAAATACACCGTGTAATGCTTTTTATTTTTAGGGACTGCATCTTTTATACTTTTCCGAATAACAGGTGTGCTGTTTAAATCGTCGAGTTTTTTAAAATGGAAGCCGCATTGAACGGTGGCTGGTGCGTAGTATTTCAGAATGAGTTCTCCGGTTAAATCTCTTTTTGATGGGCGGGGAGCTTTTGAATGAAGTACTGCATTTTGATGGCTTAGGCCGATGCATTTTTTCCCTTTTAAACGGCAAGCCCACGCTGAAACCGGTTCAAAATCAGAAATCACCAAATCGTAATCGTGCACCGGCAATTGAATTAAATCGCGAATAAATCGCACAGGTTTAAGTTTTAAAATGGTTTTAAAAAGAGCAACACCACCGTGTTTCCCGATAATAAAACTTATGCCGTAATGTTGGTACTGAAGCGAAAAGGGCAATTTTATATCTGCCTGGCTGCCACTTACCAAAACATCGGTGTCGGCCATTTCACGTAAAATTGGCACTATTTCAGTGGCTCTTGCCAAATGGCCGTTCCCGGTTCCCTGTATTGCATAAAGTATTTTCATAGTTGTAAATTTTAAGCCGATGAAAAAGCTAATTCCTGCAGAAGTTGATTGTAGAGTTGTTTCTTCTCCGGATAATCCAAATCGTCATACAAATGGGTTTCATCCTCCGTTTCGTTGTAATAAAAGAGGTGCCACTTGTTGTTGTAATATTCTGCCGCGGTAAAATGTTCCACCCAGTCGCCGCAGTTTATGTATTGTACCGATTTATCGTTTATTTCAATTTTTTTAGTTTTGGGGCCATGCGTATGTCCGCAAATTACGTATTCGTATCCCTGCGAAATGGCTGAATTACCTAGTGCCAACTCAAACTTCGACAAAGCGAAATTTTCTTTTAGCAAGTGCTTTTTAAGTCCTTTGTAAATAAATATCTCTTTTAAACCCAAAAGCAGTAAAACACGGTTTAGCATTTTATTAATTACCGTAATAAGTTCGTAAAAAGCTGCGCCTACCTTGGCAATCCATTTGGCCTGGTGAATAATATGGTCGAAAATATCGCCGTGAAAGATCCAGGTTTTTTGTCCTCCCAGTTCCAACACCAGCTGATTAACAATTTTAAGGTTGCCAATTTGTGTCTGATTGAATTTTCGTAAAAACTCATCGTGGTTGCCGGTAATGTAATACACGGGTGTTCCCTTTTCCATCATTTTTATAATCTGGCGGATCACTTTCAAGTGGTTTTTTGGAAAATAATTTCGGCTAAAACGCCACGAATCAATTATATCGCCATTTAAAACAAGGATGTTTGGATGTATAGACTTAAGGTATTTTAAAACCTTTTTGGGTTTGCACGCATGTGTTGCCAGGTGCAAATCAGAGAGTACGGCAACTTCTACTTTTCTAGTATTCATCGTTTTACAGTATGCGCTACAAATTAGACGAATTGCCATTAACAATCTGTTACACAATGGTTACGATTACAATAAACTTAAATGTTTTGCTTTGGGATGGCTCTACTGTAGTACAGACTTATGATTAAGGAGAATAATTACAAATTGATTAAAGTAATGTAATTCAAATTTAAATGTAGTGTAATCTTCCTGTAACATATAAGGGCTTGCTTTGCCGCTGTAAGTTCAATGAAACGACCAGGATAAAGTTTTCAGCTAACGAAAATGATTAAGCGTGGGGGTTCCATCTGTTGCCATAAAAATAGACAATGCTTAACAGATGAATTTATTATTAAACACTGCAAGTTTATAAATATGAAGGAAATTATTATTAGCGGTTTATTGCTAATTCAAGTATTGTTGGTAACAGCTCAAACCGGAACAATTAAAGGAACGGTGAGCGATTCTAAAACCAACGAGTCACTAATCGGAACAACAGTTTATATTAAAGGTAGCACCCAGGGAGGTATTACCGATTTCGATGGGAATTACATAATCCAAAAAGTAGAGCCGGGAAAATATACCCTGGCCGTTTCATTTATTTCGTACGATCCACAGGAATTTGAAATAGAAGTAAAAGCCAACGAAGAAACCGTAGTTAATGTATCATTAGCTCCGGCAACACTCGATATTGGCGAAGTACAGGTGGTGGCAAAGGCCAAACGCGAGTCGGAAGCCATGCTTCTGATTGACCAGAAAAATGCTTCCGGTATTAAGGAAAGTATCAGTTCAAAACGAATGTCCAGTCTTGGAGTTTCTGATGCGGCTGCGGCTACAACAAAAATTTCGGGCGTTACTAAAAACGAAGGCAGCGGCGATATTTATATCCGTGGTTTAGGCGACAGGTATTTAACCACTACAATGAATGGATTGCCTATTCCATCCGATGATGTTGAGAAAAAGAACATCGACCTCAATTTGTTTTCAACCGACATTATTGGAAACGTAGGTATTAATAAAACATTTGCCGTTGAAACCTATGGCGACCAGTCGTCTGGTGCGGTAAATATCGGATCAAAAACCTATTCTGATAAGATTGAAATCGAAGCTTCAACCGGGAGTTCAAGCAATATGTTTGCCGATGGAGTTTTCGGAAATTTTAAATCAACACAAAACATGGAAGATGTTTCATTTGGCATGTACACCAAACCATATGCAACAATCGATGCCATTAAAAAACAAAGTTGGAATACCACCGAAAGAAGCTTCCCACTAAACAGAGGTTTGTCGTTAATGGGTGGGAAAAAACTGAAATTGTTTGACAACGATTTTTCAGTATTTGCAACACTTTCGCACTCCAACGATTTTGAATACCGCAACGGCGTTTATAAAAAGTACCGCATGAATAGTTTGAACAACTCATTTACCGATGCGGAAACTTTTAATACGGAATACAATACCACGGGGCTGTTAAATCTTGCGTATGATTTTAACGAAAATCACAACCTGAATTTTAACAGCATGCTGATTTATAAAACAACGGATGAGTTGTACGAACAGGGTAGAAATGGCGAAGGTTATGTTCGCGATCAGGATCCACAGGAAGATGGTGCTTTTGTTCGCGATCAGAATAGTAAAGAAACAAAAATTTACATCAACCAGTTGCTGGGAACGCACACCATCAACGATAAAAACAAAGTGAACTGGGCACTGGGTTACAACTGGGTAAATGCTGATGAACCAAATAGAATCAGGAACGAGGTGAATATGCTGGACGAAAACACGGTTCAGTTTGCACACGTTGGCGATTTTCAGCAACGTAAGTCACTTCAGAATATTGAAGATTCGGAAGTAAACGGATACCTGAAAGACGAGTTTAAGTTTGTGGATACCGAGGCTAAAAAGTTGAAAGTAAATCTGGGTGGAAACTTTCGTATGAAACAACGCGACTTTAATGCCATGTCAGTTGGAGTTCGCGCAAAAGGTGTTCAGGTAAAGTCGATCGATAATTTGGATGAAGCCTTATTAAACGATGCCTTGTATAAGAGCGGTGATTTAATTATTAAAGAACGGCTTCCTGATATGTACAGTGCAAATCTTGATGTTTACGGAGGTTTTGCAGATTTTGGTTTTGAATTTGAAAAAATTTCGGGAAACCTGGGTGTGCGTTACGAAATGGATCAGATTGATGTGGAATGGGATGTTGCAAATTATGTGGGACGAACAGGAAACCTATCGAATACTTACAACAATATTCTTCCTGCCTTAAATCTGAAATACCAGCTTAACGAGAAACATTCCGTTCGTTTGGCGGCCAGTAAAACGGTTACTCTACCCGAGTTTAAAGAGCTTGCTCCGTTTGAGTACGTTTCGCCAACAGGGCGTGTAACAAAGGGTAATCCCGATTTAAAACATTCGCAAAACTACAATTTGGATGTAAAATGGGAAATGTTCCCAACTACCAAAGAGCTGATTTCGCTTACGGGATTCTATAAAATGATCAACGATCCGATCAACCTGGCACAAACACGCGGATCTTCAGGAAACTTTATTTACGAAAATACTGGAGAAAGAGCTGATGTTTATGGTGTTGAGTTTGAGGCACGTTACGATATTATTAAAGCTGAGGAGACCGGTGAGCCGGGCTTAAACATGGTTGTAAATGCTACAAAAATGTGGTTTAACCAGGATTTACTTGAAATCTTTCAGTACAACAATAAGACAGAAACCGATTTACAAGGCGCTTCCGGATTTATTGTCAATGCTGCTTTAAGCTACTCAAATAATAAGGAAAAAGAGTTTGTGGCAACCATTACCGGAAACTACTCGGATGATAAAATATTTGCCTTGGGCGCTCCTGAAGATTTTGATAACAGTGCCACATTATTTAACAACGAAATTGTTGAAAAAGGATTTGCTACAGTAGATCTTATTGTAAGTAAAAAACTGAGCGAAAGAATATCGTTAAAGTTCTCAGGAAAAAACCTGCTGAATCCGGAAATCAAACAAACACAAGAGATTAAACCTCTTTCGGCCGAAGCTACAACCGAAGTGGTTAGCTCGTATAAAAAAGGAATGAACCTTAGTTTAAGTGTCAAAATAAGTCTGAATTAAAAAAACGAAACGTATAATTAAAAATTTGAAAAAATGAAAAAAGCATTTTTAAATTTCTTAGGTCTTGCCCTTTTGGCAACAGCAGTTTTAACCAGCTGCGACAATGGTGACGATCCAATTCCGGAACCACTTCCGGAGGTGATCGAAAATCTTGAAAACGGAATTATGAACGGAACGCTTACCGAAGATTATACTTTGGATGCGTCAGTAAACTACAAACTTACCGGTTCTTTTATTGTTCCCGAAGGTTTTACATTTACGATTCCTGCAGGAACAAATATTACTGCTGATAACGGTGGTACCGATGTTTACCTTGCTGTTTTAATGGGTGGTAAAATTAATATCAACGGATCGGCAAGCAGCCCGGTAATTATGTCTTCGGCAAATGCAAATCCTGGCGACTGGGGTGGTTTAACCATCTGTGGTAAAGGTGTTACAACTGCCGGCGAAAATGCAGAAGCAGAAGTGGGTGGTTTTATTTATGGTGGAACCGACAATGCCGACAACTCGGGTTCGGTTACTTACCTTGTAATTAAAGGAACGGGTGCTCAAATTAACGACGAGTCGCAGTACAACGGTGTTTCGTTGTATGCAGTTGGTTCGGGAACAAAATTCGAAAACATCGCTATTATCAATGGTTCTGATGATGGTATTGAATTCTTTGGTGGTGCTGCTTCTGTTACAAATATGTTTTTACAGAACAACGAAGACGATGCAATTGACTGGACAGAAGGTTGGAACGGAACGGTTACAAACGCTTATGTTGAGCATACAATTGAAGGATTTTCAACTGTAATTGAAGGAGATAAAGTAAACAACAATCCAAAAATTATCAACCTGACTGCAGTTTCAACAACTGGCGGTACTGCTCTACAGTTTAAAAAGGAATCAGGAATGACGATCACTGGTTTATCTTTGGCAGGTTACTCAAAATCAATCGACATGAAAGACGGTGGTCCACTGTCGAATGTAATTATCGATGGCGTAGAAGCTGATCCTGCAAAAAGTTATAACAATCCTGCAACAGTTGATCCTAGCGGATGGACATGGGTTGATGCTGAATTGGTTGAAGTTGTGGTTTTAAATGGTGAAGTAACAGGTGACGAAACACTGGATGCAAGCAAATCGTACCGTTTAACAGGTTCTTACATTGTAAAAGACGGTGGTACGTTAACAATCCCTGCCGGAACAAAAATTCATGCCGATGCAGGTGGTACTGATGTGTACATTGCTGTATTAATGGGTGGTAAAATTAACATCGACGGAACAAATGATAACCCTGTTGTAATTGCTTCAGATCTTGGAACTCCTGCCGATTGGGGTGGTTTAACAATTTGTGGAAAAGCTACTACAACTGCCGGTGCTAACTCTGAAGCTGAAGTAGGTGGTTTTATCTACGGTGGTAGCGACGATGCAGATAATTCGGGTTCGGTTACTTATTTAGTAATTAAAGGAACCGGAGCTCAAATTAACGACGAATCGCAATACAACGGTGTTTCATTGTACGCAGTAGGTTCGGGTACGACACTTGAAAATATTGCTGTAATCAACGGAGCCGATGACGGTGTTGAGTTCTTTGGCGGTACTGCAACAGTTACAAACATCTATCTTGAAAACAACGAAGACGATGCAGTTGACTGGACAGAAGGCTGGAGCGGAGGTATCACAAATACGTATATCTCGCACACAATAGAAGACTTCTCAACAGCTTTTGAAGGCGACAAAGCCAACAATAATCCGTTATTTACTAACGTAACTTGTGTATCAACAACCGGTGGAACTGCACTTCAGTTTAAAGCTGAATCGGGGGCAACAATTACAGGATTAAACATTGCGGGTTACGATGTTGATTTAGACATGAAAGACAGCGGAGCCACTTCGAATGTTAAAATTGCAGGTGCCGATGCCGATGCAACTTTAATCTCCGGCGAATCGCACAAATACACCTTAAATTCAGGAAAAGACGCCGATGTTATCGATATTTCGGGATGGACCTGGATTAGTGCAGGTTTATAATAGACTTGGAATTATAATAATCAGTTATAAAGAGGATATTAAAAACATACATAGAAAATATGCAGTGTTTATTAAAGCTGGTCTTTAATTCCAGTTTTAAAAGCTCCGGATTCATTTCCGGGGCTTTCCTCTTATAAATTTTGAACAGCTAAAGCATGAAGAAATTATTGGTATTAATAGGATTTTTGGCTTTGATAACCACTGCAACAAAAGCACAGAAAATCGAAGAGATTGACGGAATTTTTTACAAGAATTCTGAAAAATTTACCGGCACTTACCTTGATTTTTATTCTGAGAATCTGGTAAAAAGTGAGGTAAAAATTAAAAAGGGTGAAAAGCATGGTAAAACCACCATCTATTTTGAGAATGGCCATGTAAACGAAATCCGTTCGTACAAACACAACCTGATGCATGGCAAGTGGGTAATGTACAACGAGCACGGAATTAAAATTTCGATTGCCCGTTACAAAAATGGTAAAAAGCACGGTAAATGGACCATTTGGAACGACTATGGTAACTTGTTGTACGAGCTGGAATACGACAATGGCAATAAAACCGGCGTATGGAAAAAGTACGATGAACAAGGAAATTTAACCAGTGAACGGGAATATTAATTTGAACTTGTCATTTCGTGAGTTCATCCAATTTTATTGAGCATAATGAGGTAATTAAAGAAAGATTCCTCAGTCGTTGCTCTCCTTCGAAATGACCTTGCAATAAAGGATGCGATCCGTGTATAAGTCAACTTATACGGATCGCATCCTTCGATTTTCACAGTTTTAATAAAACTGTAATATTTCTGTAACTACAGCGTAATCGCACTCCTTTATATTTGCAGTAAAGAATGTAAGTATTCACAACAAAAAACGACTACAATGAAAAAAGTACTAATAGCAGCATTATTGATTTTATCAGTTGTTGCAGTAAATGCAAAAGAGAGCGATACAAAAACAAAAACCAACGATACCGAAAATACAGCAACGATGATGCTATCAGGCTCAATTGCTGATGAACTTTCTGGTGAATCGTTAGTAGGTGTTGAAGTTAAAATTGAAGGTACCGATTTAAAAACCTATACCGATTTTGACGGAAATTTCTCATTCAACAATGTAAAACCCGGCGAATATAAACTGGTTGCCAACTACATTTCATACGAGAAAAAGTCGGAGGTTTTAAAAGTAGATTCAAAAGAAAACGATATTAAAATTAAACTACAGTCTTCTAATTAAGATTAGAATTCAGTAGATACTTAAGATTGAATCCACCTCTGAGAGCAGGGGTGGTTTTGATCGTTAAATAGTTGAGGTTTAGTTTAAAGGTCATGATTGAAATACAATTTAAGTAGCAATCCCTCCAAGTTACTACAGTATGACATGAATTGTGCAAACCACTTGTTTCCCAGGCAAGTGGTTTTTTTGTTTGAATACCTCAAACTTAATTCCATTTTGTAAATAGTAAGATGTAAATTTGTGGACATGATCTGCATTGTTTTAGAAAATACCAATCCTTATTTTTGCCTGGCAAGCGAAGAATATCTGCTAAAAAATTTCGATGATGATATTTTTATGCTTTGGCAAAGCGAGGATTCTGTTGTTTTAGGAAAACACCAAAATGCGCTTGCCGAAATTAATTATGCTTTTGTACGCGAAAAAAACATTAGTGTAGCACGTCGTATTTCAGGAGGCGGAACTGTTTTTCACGACTCGGGGAATGTAAACTTTACCTTTATAAAAAATGTACAAAGCCCGGCTGAAATCTCATTTAGCCAGTTTACCGAACCGGTACGCGAGGCACTGGCCGAACTAGGTGTTGAAGCTACCACCTCGGGACGAAATGACTTGCTGATTGAAGGATTTAAAGTGTCGGGAAATGCCGAACATGTTTTTAAAAAACGTGTATTGCATCATGGAACATTACTTTTTAACTCCGATTTGGAAAACCTCGGGCAGGCCATAAAAGTTGTCCCCGGAAAGTATGAAAGTAAAGCTGTTCAATCCAACCGAAGTCCTGTTGCCAATATTTCGTCGTTTCTTAAAAAGGAATTAAGCGTTAAAAACTTTATCGAATTTTTAATTGATGTTCAGCTTCGGAAAGAAGGAAACTCGAAGTATGATCTGACTGAAAACGACGAAAAAATAATTTCGCAACTGGCAACAGAAAAGTTCGAAACCTGGGATTGGAATTATGGATATTCACCAAAATATTCGTTTAAAAACAAGCTTGAAATAAACGGCAAGAGTCTTGAGATTCAGCTTGATGTAAAAAAGGGGCATGTGGAAGAATGTACCTTGTCGGGTAATTTTTTACCTGAAAACAGCGCCAAAACAATTTCGGCTGAACTTGTTGGAAAACGTCATTTTTATGAGGATTTTAGCAAAGTGCTGCAGCGAAACAACATCGTTTTACACGAAACTCAACTTTTAAACTTTTTTAAACCAAGCACCGGATGGATCTATTTTGGCAAATTGTTTTAGGCTCAGGAATTGGAAGCGCTTTGTTCTCTATTTACACACTTTATAAAATGTATTTAACCGAAAGTAAGGAACACAACGAAAATCAAAAAATGGCCCGGGCATCCATCATCGTTGGATTGTTGGGAATTATTTTTGTTTTTTTGGGTAGCCTGGTCGGAATTGTGCTTGGATTTTTATCGATGCGGGGCAAGAAATACAAAACACTTTCAAAAATTGGAATTGCCGTAAGTATTTTAACCGCACTGCCGTGGCTGCTTGTTATTGTTTTAGGACAATAATGCCGATTACTATTCAAAATGCGCCTTTATAGCGTTTCACTTCTAAAAGCACTTTGAATATGTACCGGCATTATACCAGCGCAATTTGATATTTAAGTGGTACAAAAAGTGTGTTCTGCTTTGTCTGCCTTTGTTCTTGGGTGGCTAAACTTCTTTAAATAATTTTGTTCCCAAACTTCTGACAAACAAAAACGTCGAAACAAAATTGCTCCGACGTTTATTGTTTATAGCTGTTTAATTATTTTGGAAGTGGATAACCTTCCAATTTTTTCAGGTTGGCAGCAATTTCCGATTCCGGATATTCGTAATCGTGTAAATCGCCCGCTAAATATCTGTTGTATCCAACCAAATCCATCAAACCATGTCCGCTAAAGTTGAAAATGATTGTTTTTTCTTTTCCTTCTGCTTTTGCTTTTTTGGCTTCGCGAATAGTGGCAGCAATGGCATGTGTTGTTTCCGGTGCAGGAATAATTCCTTCGGTTTTCGCAAAAAGTAATCCGGCTTC
This sequence comes from uncultured Draconibacterium sp., assembly GCF_963675585.1. Taxonomy (NCBI): domain Bacteria; kingdom Pseudomonadati; phylum Bacteroidota; class Bacteroidia; order Marinilabiliales; family Prolixibacteraceae; genus Draconibacterium; species uncultured Draconibacterium sp. The sequence continues at coordinate 618,622 of NZ_OY776411.1, read as the reverse complement.
GAAACACTCACTTTGGTGAACTGCCACAGCTTCCATTAAACCATCGCGTAAGGCAGCACTCACCAGCGGAGCCATTCCGTGGTAACGTAATCCACCCGCATGAATTGGTGCAGGTACAAAGTTGTGTCCCAAACTATTCATGGCTAAAAGCGGAGTCATTTGTGCCACATCACCGTTATCGTAAATAAAGGGTGCTTTGGTTAAGGTTGGGCAGCTAAATGGTTCGGCTCCGATGATCTGAATATCGGCTCCGTTGATTTTGTCGTACATAAACGGAAACGAAAGACCGGCAAAGTTACTTCCACCACCACAGCATCCAATTACTATATCCGGTTTGTCGATACCCACTTTTTTCAGTTGTTTTTTGGCTTCAAGTCCAATAATGGTTTGGTGCAGCATTACATGGTTTAGTACCGATCCTAAAGAATAGCGAGTTCCTCCTGTCGGGTCGGTAACGGCAGCTTCTACTGCTTCCGAAATGGCTATTCCCAAACTTCCCGGTGTGTCAGGAAATTGAGCCAAAATATCGCGACCAGCCTGAGTTTCGGTACTTGGGCTGGCAATACATTTTCCTCCCCAGGTTTCCATCATCATTTTACGGAAAGGCTTTTGGTCGAAACTAACACGAACCATAAATACCTTACATTCGATTCCGCCAATTTGTGCACAGGCATACGAAAGAGCAGAACCCCATTGTCCGGCACCGGTTTCGGTGGTTAGTTTTTTAATTCCAAACTCTTTGTTGTACCAGGCTTGTGCAACAGCTGTATTTGGTTTATGACTTCCTGCCGGCGAAACACCTTCATTTTTATAGTAAATTTTTGCAGGAGTGCCCAAAGCTTCTTCCAGCTCGTAAGCACGAATAAGCGGGCTGGGTCTCCACTGTACCAATATTTCTCTAATGGGTTCCGGAATGTCAATCCAGCGTTCCTGGCTTACTTCCTGCTCAATTAAGTTCATTGGAAATACCGGAGCCAGCATTTCCGGTCCAACGGGCTTTCCATCGGGGCCAAGTGGCGGATTCAAAGGGGTTGGCAGATCGGGTGCCAGGTTGTACCATTGTTTTGGCATTTCCGATTCTTCCAGAAAGATTTTCTTTTGTCTGGTCATGATTTTTATTTTTTGGATTAATTTTTTACAAAAAAAAGGGATTCGTTGCGCGCGCAACAAATCCCTTCTTCAGCCTATGTCCGAAAAATAATAGCATCCTCCCGCGTTTCCATTTTTACGTTACGCCAGTGCCACTCTTTTCCGTATAAAGGCATTTTGTACATATATCTCTCTTATTCAGACTATAAAACTAACCATATTTTCGAATCATGCAAATAATATCCCCTTCAATTTCTGCACGAAATAGCTTAAGGTTTGTTAAGTCAAAACAAATAATGAAGCGAATAATATCAACTACCTTACTTTTTGATTTTGCCTTTCAACTTGAATGTCTATTTTTGCAGCTACTTAAAAATCAGAGGGCTCTGTTTCAAACCATACGCCCGATGAAAAAACGAAAAAATGAATAAACCGACAGTTGTAAGCGGTATTAGACCGACAGGATATTTGCACCTTGGTAACTATTTTGGAGCCGTGCAGAATTTTTTAAAAATGCAGGACGATTTTAACTGCTACTTTTTTATTGCTGATATTCACTCTTTAACCACACATCCAACACCTGAAAATTTGCAATCAGGTGTGCGCCAGGTGTTGGCCGAATATTTGGCATGCGGTATCGATCCTGAAAAAGCAACCATTTTTATTCAAAGTGATGTTCCCGAGGTTTCGGAGTTGTATGCTTTGTTAAATATGAATGCCTACCTGGGAGAACTGGAACGTACAACATCGTTTAAAGACAAAGCCCGCCAGAATCCGGACAACGTAAACGCAGGTTTGCTGACTTACCCGGTTTTAATGGCTTCTGATATTATTATTCATAAAGCGCATTTTGTGCCGGTTGGAAAAGACCAGGAACAAAACCTTGAAATGGCTCGTAAATTTGCGAAACGTTTTAACCGCATGTACAAAGCCGATGTATTTCCAACACCTCGTCCGTTTACTTTTGGCGGTGGCGATATGATTAAAGTACCCGGTTTGGACGGAAGCGGTAAAATGGGCAAATCGGAAGGAAATGCAATTAATCTTTACGAAGATCCAAAATCGATTCGTAAAAAAGTGATGCGTGCAGTTACCGATTCGGGACCAACAGAAATGAACCAGAAAAAGCCGGAGGTAATTCAAAACCTGTTTACCCTGATGGACATTGTTTCAACGCCTGATACTGTGGCACATTTCGACGAATTGTACAACAAATGTGAAATTCGTTACGGAGATCTCAAAAAACAGCTTGCCGAAGATATTGTTGCCTACACAGCACCAATCCGCGAACGTATTATTGAAATTTTGAAAGACGATGAATACCTTGCAAAAGTAGCTCGAATGGGCGCTGAAAAAGCACGTGAGTCGGCAGCAAAAACGCTTCAGGAAGTAAAAGACGTAATTGGTTTTAAGAAGTTGTTTTAAAGAAAGGCAGAAGGTTGAAGGCAGAAGGTTGAAGAAAAACAGTTACGTCATGCTGAACTTGTTTCAGCATCTTCATAAATCGATTCCGAATCCGTCAAAAGGCAGACGGAGTGATGGAACATTATTCAAATAATTAAATGAGTATAGAAAGAGAATTGGTGAAACGCAGTAATTCGGTTTGCGAAATTTGCGGTTCATCAGATAATTTAGGTGTTTACACCGTTGCTCCGGCAACACAGGAGAGTGAAAAGGATAGCATTTACATTTGTTCAGTTTGTTCAGGACAAATCGATAATCCCGAAACCATGGATGCCAACCACTGGCGCTGTTTAAACGACAGTATGTGGAGCACAGTTCCGGCGGTACAAGTGGTAGCCTGGAGAATGTTAAATCGCTTAAAAGCCGAAGGTTGGCCACAGGATTTATTAGATATGTTGTACCTGGATGAAGAATTGCAAGCCTGGGCAGCAGCCACCGGCGAGGGAATCGATCCGGATGAGGTGATTCGGCATTTAGATAGCAACGGCGCTGTTTTACAAGCGGGCGACACGGTGGTGCTGATAAAAGACCTGAATGTTAAAGGGGGTGGATTTACTGCAAAACGCGGAACTGCCGTGCGTAACATTTCGCTGGTTCACGATAATCCCGAGCAGATTGAAGGAAAAGTAAGCGGACAGCAAATTGTTATTTTAACGCAGTACGTGAAGAAGAATTAAACAAACACTATTTTTCGAAATCATAAAAGATGCCATCTTTATTCTTCATGTAGATAAAGATGGCATCTTTGTTTTATGAAGTATAAAAAACCACCTTCCCCGAAGAGAAGATGGCGTTTAACTTTTAAATTACTGAAAAAAGCTACTTATGTAAATCTTTGATTCTAATATTCCTGAAAAACAATTCCGATCCATGTCCCAGGAATCCGATAAATCCTTTTTCGCGTTTTAATCCCGGGTGTTCATGTCCGTCTTTTGTTCCTTTTTCGCGGGCATCGCTAATGTCGCCGTCCAAAATTACTTCACCATTTAAAGTGATCTTTATTTTGCTGCCTTTCACAATTACTTCCTGCGAATTCCATTCTCCAACCGGATTCAAATAACCACGTTTGGCTGCAATAGTTCCATAAACCGAACCGTGGTACTGGTATTCTTTTAAGTTCGCATAAATGGGAGCTGTATTGTCCAGAATTTGCAATTCCATGCCTACATATGCCGCATCACCTTCAAGCGGTGCCCGAATTCCAAGGCCGTTGTTGGCGCCGGGAGTTAATTTAAATTCGAAGCGAAAAACAAAATCGCTGTATTCCTTTTCGGTAAAAAGGTTGCCGTGTCCACCCATTTTAGGATTTACTACCAATTCGCCGTTTTTGGCATAATAATCGGTTTTATTTCCTTGCCAGCCATCCAGGTTTTTGCCGTTAAAAAGCGATACAAATCCGTTGCTGATCTCGTCATCGGTTAATCCAATTTCCTCGGTTTTAATCTCACGAACATACACGTCGCGGAATGCCAGTTCGTTGCCATGTGCCTGCAATTCAATGGTTCCTTCGCTGAAAATTGGAATGCTGCGGTCCCAGTAGTTATCCATTTTTACATTGTCAACCACCAACTCTCCGTTTAAATAAACAGTAACATTCTCGCCAATCATTGTAATGCGGAAAGTGTTCCATTCATCAATCGGGTTGTCGGCTACTTTCAGCGGATCGCGCACATTGTCGGCATTGTTGTTGTATAAACCGCCCGAGCCAACCTGCGCACCAACTTCAACACGCGACGTATCCCAAATCTGTACCTGTGGAGTACCGCGAAGATAAATTCCGCTGTCGCCTTTTTTGGTGATCAGCCAGTCCACAATCATTTCAAAATCTTTGTAATTTTTAGTTGAAACAAGGTTGTGCCCATTTCCGCTGAATACAATTTTACCATCTTTTACACTCCAGTTTTCCACCATTTTCAGGTTGGCTTCTGCTTGCGCTTTCGCACGCTCTTTATCGCTTAACTTCGAAATTGCAATAGGATTTCCATCCAAAAGCATACCTTGCCAGCCGTCCAGGTTTTTGCCATTGAACATCGAAACATAACCTTTCCCCGAAGGCATTTCATCCAGGTATTTTTTCATGTTGATTTTGTCGTATTGGCTGTCTTCTCCGCTTAAGGCTTCTTCGGCTTTGCTTAAAATCCTTCGAACTATATCGCCCGATAAACCATTGTTTTCGTTGTTGTTGGGCAATACAATTTGCATAATCGAACGCGAGCTTGCCTCTGCCAATTCTTTTTCGTCGAGAAATTGTTCCAGGTAAACCGCCGATAAGAATGTTTTTAAAGCTCCAATGGACGAAATCACATTGTTTTTATCATCGTTTGAAGAGGCGTGAGGCATAATTTTTCGGTACTGCAAAAGTTTCTGGTCGTCCGGAAGTTCTGCAGTGCGCACCATACGCACAAAGCTTGTGAAAGCCTTTTCCCTGAATTCTCCGTCGTATGTTTTACAAATGGAGTAAAGCGCTGTTGATGCTGAATAATCTTTCCAGTTGCTTAAGGCTACAAAAGAAGCCTTTTTTAAAGTACCACCTGATGTGTTAAAACTTTGAGTAACCGTTGCCAGTGCAACCGATCCGCCAATTTCCGGTAGAATTGCAATAATACGTTCTTTTTTAGGAGTCGATTTTAATGCGCTTAAAACTTTCCCGCTTGCTAATTTTTCGGCCTCAACACCTGCAGTGGCTGCAACAATTGCCATTTGTGTTTCACTTATTTCGGTACTGTCAGAAACGGTGAGTAATAAGTGAAGCAGTTGGTCGGTATCTTCGTAGTCCGAAACACGTTTCAAAGCTTTAAAGGCAGCTGCTTTTTCAATTGCATCGTTTGATGAGGTGAAGCTTACAATTTCGGAGAAATATTGTGTGCCGGCTTTTGCAGCCACTAAATCAATAAAGGCAGCCCGTGTTTTTCCTGATGTTTCTGATAGCTGGTCGGCAATCTGATATAAATGTGCTTTGTCCAGTAAAAGGTTTAATACCGTTTTACTTGTCTTAATATCCTTACCTGTGGCTAAATGATTAACCAAAGCTGGAATGGCTTTGTTTTCCTCTAATTTTCCCAAAGCTACAATTGACTCCTGCCGCACTGCATCCGATGCAGAATTCAGGTTCTCAGCAATAAACTCACTTGCCAGAGTACATCCGCGGCGGCCCAACATAGAGATTATATCGGCTTTAATTTCCGGCGATGCAGTTTCTCCCCTGGAAATCCACTGGCGTGTATCTGCAATTCCTCCCAGGTTTTCGGCAGTGTTTAGTACTGAATATCGGAATGCTTTGTTGCTGTTATCAACTGCACCGAGCAAAAGCGGAGTAGCTTCGTAACCTAAATATTTTGCATAAATACTTAATGCTGCGGAATAGTTATGCAAAAGCTCGGTAGAGGAGTTTGCTTTAAAAATTGTTTTGCAGGCTTTTCTCATTAGCTCCAACTCGTTCTGTTCACCCAGTCGGTTAGTGTAATGAATAAACGATTCGGCTGCATTGCTTGCTTCGTATTTAAAATTAACTGATGAAGCAGCTTTTAAAAGAACTTTGTACGATTCGGGAGATGCAATATTTGCAAGGGCTGTTAAAGCTGTTTTTTGCTTCGAAGTCGACTCGGATGTTACAAATGGCGTGACAAGAGAAACTGCCTTTTTGCATTGTAATTCGCCCAAAGCACGAACCAAAGTCATTTGTGCGTTAGGTCCGGCATTTTGCAGCGCTTCCATAAACAACTTTGCTGATTTTGGGCTACCAATCATTAAAATGGTTTGAGTAGCAGGTTCAACCAGTTTTTCGTCGTTTAAAAGGCTTTTAATTTCATCGATGGATTTATCACCTCCAACCAGATTTAGCTGGTTCAGAATAAATGTTTTCACTTCAATATCACTTTGTAGTTGAAGTGCTTTCAGCAAATTATCTTCGGCAAAAGTTCTGGCTTCGCATTGTCCGAACTGACTGGCATAACGAGCAAAACTGTTTATGGCAAAACGTACAGCAGTATCGTCGCCAACACCGGGAGCAGTTAATTGCGCAGTAAGTTTTGAAAATCCTTCCGGTCCCAAAGCCAGAATTTGTTTCATCACTTTATCGCAATGGTTGAGATCTTTGGTTGGCATTTGTGCCAGCACATCGGCAACTTTTGTGTCGAACGTTCGGTTGTCTTGTGCATAAGTCCCCAGACTGAACGCCGCCAGCATAAGGATTGATAGAAATTGGAATATATTTTTCTTCATTTTAATTGTCAATAATCGTTTACAAAAAATCCTTTAAATTGTCCACGGTGCACGCATGGGTTGGTTAATCAAACGGTTTGCACCTTCGTCGTCTATAAATTCGAGTTTATCGGGATCGAAGTTCAATGTGCGTCCCAAACGAACTGCCACAATTCCAAGGTTTACCAGCGTAGCCGAGCGGAATCCGTTCATTTCGTTTAAGGCAAATTTTTTGCGCGTTTTTACCGACTCGGAGAATATTCCAATTTGTGGTTCCGGCTCAGGCAAAGTTTTAATAAAACTCTGCAGGTTAGGAATGTCGGACTTAAAGCCCTGGTATATTTTACCATTTGGACCTTCAATATAAGCCGCATCTTTATCACGGTTTTCACCGTCGAGGATAATCTGGCAACCATCGGCGTATGTATAAGTAATACGTCTCCACGAACCCACTGCATCGTAATGTTGCTGAGGTGCATCCACTTCAATTTTTACCGGACTGGTTTCGTCTTTGCCAAGCATGTACTGTACCGGATCGAGGTAGTGCTGTCCCATGTCGCCCAATCCGCCACCGTCGTAATCCCAGTAACCACGGAAATTGGCATGTACCCGTAAATGATTGTACGGTTTATAGGGAGCAGGTCCCAGCCACATGTTGTAATCCAGGTTCTCAGGAATTGGTTCGGGAGCAAGATTGTGCTCTCCGCTCCAGTAAAACTTCCAGTTGTAACCTGTAATTCCGCTCACAGTAACTTTTAGCGGCCAACCTAAAATGCCGCTGTCAATTACTTTCTTAAGTGGTTTTACATCGGTTCCCAGACCATAAAAAGTATCTTTAAAACGGAACCATGTATTCAGGCGGAACATACGTCCGTGCGCATTTACCGCTTCCACTACCTTTTTACCTTCACCAATGGTTCGGGTCATGGGTTTTTCGCACCAGATATCTTTCCCGGCTTTTGCGGCTTCAACCGCCATTATACCATGCCAGTGAGGCGGTGTGGCAATGTGTACAATATCAACTTCGGGCAATTGGCAAACTTCCCTGAAATCGCTGAAATGTTTTACTTTATAGTCGATTAAACTTTGTGCCTCATCGAGATGTAATTTATCAACATCGCAAATGGCCACCACTTTAGTTCCTTCGTATGGAATGTGTCCACGGCCCATTCCTCCAACGCCAATAATTGCTTTCGTTAATTGGTCAGACGGGGCCAAAAAACCATTGCCTCCCAGTACGTGGCGCGGAACGATAGTTAAACCGGCACCGGCAGCCAGGGCACTTTTTAAGAATTTTCTTCTTGTTGATTGATTATTAGAATTCATTTTAGTTGGTAATAGATTTTGAAAATTAAGTTTACGTGCATAAAAATAGAAAGAAATTTAAAAATAATTCTAAAGAAATTAAATACTTATTAAAAAAATTAGCAAAGTAGTCTTTTGTTCAAAGATGATGTTAATTAATTTGCCAGGCTGATTGGCACTTATGATGTTGAATTTTTTATCTTTAAAAACTTCAATATGTTGTATAAAATCTAAACGTTCCAGAATGAAAAACATTCCTGTAATTACCGTGTCCGGAAGATCGTTGGCTGAAACTTATGAAACAGCACTTATTTATTTGTATGGCAAAGGCACCCGGTTTCAAACACAGTACGATAAACCCGGAGATCCCTTAAGTATTGATTGTACCATGAATATGACGATAATGGAGCCGGAAACCGATCCGATGATCCACATGGCTTTTCCGGGAGGAATTGATGATTTAAAGGAGTATGTGCTGGAGCTGAAAGGCTACAAAAACCACTGGGTAAAAAATATGAACGACGAAAAGGATACTCGTTGGGAATATACTTACCACGGACGGCTTAAAAACTATGGTGTTTGGAAAGATCTGGTTGATGGGGAATCAACTGAAGTTGGCCCGTTTAAAGTTGATCAGATTGAGTTTGTGATCAATAAATTGTCGGAGCAACCATTTACCCGGCAGGCACAAATGATAACCTGGATGCCAAATCTTGATCTGACTTGTTACGATCCTCCTTGTTTGCAATCGCTTTGGTACCGTATTTTGGAAGACGAAAACGGGGTGTACTGGTTAAACAGCAACATTCGATTTAGAAGTAACGATGCCTGGGGTGCCAGTTTTATGAATATGTTTGGATTTATACAATTTAGTAAGGAAGTAATTGCAAAAGGGGTTGCCGAAAAAACCGGTAAAACAGTAAAGCTGGGCCGCATGAACTGGCATGCCGACTCGTACCATATTTACGGGAAAGATATAAAAGCTGCAAAAGAACGTTTGTTTGAACGTGTAAATGACATGGCTTTTGAAGAACGTACCATGCCATTTAACGATCCGTTTATTCGGGAAATGTACGACAATGCTGAGCCCGGTGTTATTGAAAAAATAAAAGATTACGACGAGAAGCACAAAAGGTAATTGTGTGTTAGTAGTCGCTCTGAACTATTGTCTGCAACTTTTTTAATTTAATTACCTGAGTTCGATTTAAAATATGTCCACAGCTTTCGCTATTTTTAGTCATAAACTTTCTTCGGTTTTTGAAGGATTATCGGGATAATTCGAGAAAAGTGAAGGAAGTTTACGGCAAAAAGAGCAAAGTCCAAACGAAAAGTCATATTTACGCCATCTTTGTCCCAAAAATCCTTTGAAATAACCCGTTATTCCTTCAGTATGTTCGAAACAAATCTGACACAAATCTGACTTTCTGTGAAAATATTTTAGTGTCGAACTCAGGTTAATATGTTATTTATCATATCCGATTTATTTGGAGGGAAAGCGAAAAGAATTATTATTGCAGTGTAATACCGTTCAGGTATTATGTGTGTTTGGGGGTTAACATTTAAAAAGGAGACTATTGAGTCTCCTTTTCTTTTTATATTAATATGTAGGTTCTATTCTGAACTACTGCTCTTTCAATCCAATTTTAATAAATAGAATTGAACTTTTCCATTGCCACTTTTTTAACTTCATCCATCGAAACTTCATGTCCTAATTCCTGTTGAAGAGAAGTTACTGCAGAAGAAGCAAATCCACAAGGATTGATGTAATTGTAATAACGCATGTCGGTATTCACATTCAAAGCAAACCCGTGCATGGTAACATAACGGCTAACCCGAACACCGATGGCACAAATTTTACGCGCACGCACTTTGTGGTCGGGTTGCAGCCAAACACCGGTTGCTCCTTCTTTACGACCACCTTCCACACCGTACTCGGCAATGGTTGCAATTATGGCATCTTCCATTTTTTCGATGTACTCGCGCACCCCGATTTTGTAATATTCAAGATCGATGATCGGGTAGCCCACTAACTGGCCCGGGCCATGGTAGGTAATGTCGCCACCGCGGTTTATTTTATAAAATGTGGCATCAATTTTTTTAAGAAAATCGCCGGCTGCCAGGAGGTTACTTTCGTCGCCGCTTTTCCCGAGTGTATATACGTGTGGATGTTCAACCAAAATAAAATGATTCTTTTCAGAAGCATGTTTCAGTGCACGTTTATCGTCAGAAACGTCTTTTAAAAGTTCTTCCTGGTAATCCCAGCAATCTTTGTAGTCTTTTAATCCAACGTCGATGTAATTAAAATTTGCCATATTTTTGATTTTTAGCCATAAGCTGCAAGCCTCAAGCTACGAGTTGCGAGTTTTCATCCTCATTCACCCATTCACCCATTAACTCATTCACTCAGTTACTTTTCTGGCTCTTCATCCTTTGTGCTTCAAACTTCCGTGTACTATGCATTTACATGCTCTTCGGCCCGGTATGAGCTGCGCACCAAAGGCGAGCTTTCCACAAACTTAAATCCTTTTTTTATTCCAATGTTGCGGTATTCAATAAATTTTTCGGGTTCGATGTATTCCTGCACCGGCATGTGTTTGGCTGTTGGGGCGAGGTATTGACCAATGGTCATAACTTTACAACCGGCTTCCAGCAGGTCGTCCATTGTTTTTAAAACATCCTCGTGGGTTTCGCCAAGACCAAGCATGATTCCCGATTTTGCTCTTCCAAAATTATCAGCCACGTATTTTATTACATCCAGACTACGACGGTATTTGGCGGCAAAACGAATAAAAGGTGTCAGTTTTTCGGTGGTTTCCAGGTTGTGTGATATTACATCCGGACCTGCATCAATTACTTGCTGAATAAGTTCTTCCTTGCCTCTAAAATCAGGAATCAGCACCTCGATTTTGGTATCCGGATTTACACGTTTTACTTCGCGTATGGTTTCGGCCCATATTCCGGCACCCTGATCTTCCATGTCGTCGCGGTCAACCGATGTAATAACACAATGTTTTACTCCCATTATACGAACCGATTCTGCCAGTTTTTTGGGTTCTTCCAAATCAGCTGGCAAAGGTACTCCGTTGGGTACCGAGCAGAATTTACATTTGCGGGTACAAATGTTCCCCAGTATCATAAATGTAGCGGTTCCGCGGTTCCAGCATTCACCAATGTTCGGGCAATTTCCGCTGGTGCAAATGGTGTGTAAACCATGTTTGTCTACCAAATTCTTAACCTTCGAATAGCTTTCGCCTTTTGGCATTTTCATCTTCATCCACTTGGGCAGTCGCTGCCTTCCTTTCAACTCGTGAGCCATATCTGAAAAAATTTAGTGCAAATGTATAAGAAACTGTTTAAATGAATTAATAATACTTAAATAGATTCTCATCTATATAGTTTTGATAAACTATCAAAAAGCAAAATTGTTTTCAAAAAAACCATTGTTTGAGTAAGTGTGTTATTTTTGTAGGACTTTGAAAATTATGAGGTACTTAATAATCTTATTTCTATTGATTTTTGGTTTGAATACCGGTTTTGCGCAGCGCAAACAGTCCGAGGTTCAAACCAAGTCGAGTCTTGCCATTCGGTATTACAACGCAAAAGACTACGAAAAGGCAATGCCCTTGCTAAAGGAGGTGCATCAGCTAACAAAAAGCAGTACCTATTTCCGGTATTACCTCACTTGTTTAATCGAACTAAAAGATTATCCCAAAGCAGAAGCTGAAATAGAAAATGCCAGCAAAAAGCAAAGTCAGGTTCGTTCGGAGTACCTGGTACACTGGGGGCACATTTTAGATGTACAAAACCGAAACGAGGAAGCGAGCGAAAAATTTAAAGAGGCGATAAATTCGATTCAGACCAACCGTGGAAGTTATTTAACCACGGCCAATGCTTTTTTGAGTTGGGGAGAATACGACTGGGCCAAACAAACCTATTTGAAAGGAAGAGAAATGTTGCCAGGCGAGTCGTTTAGTTACGAGTTGGCACGATCGTATCTGTACTTGCGCGACTACGAAAATATGATGGAGGAGTACCTGAATTTATTGCAACAAAACGAAAGCCATTTGGCTCGTGTGCAAAGCAGTTTGTCGTCGGCCATGCGTTTGGATATCGACAATGGATTGCGGGATAAATTCAGAGGACAGGTATTAGCAAGAATTCAAACGGAACCACAGGTTATTGGCTACAATCGTTTGTTGATTTGGTTTTTTCTGCAGGAAAAGAAATTTTCGAGTGCTTTGCGTCAGTCCATTGCATTGGATAAACGAACCGGTGAGGAAGCAGGTCAGATTGCGCAACTGGGCGATATGGCTTTACGAAGCAAAGAGTATGCTGAAGCCAAAAAAGCTTTTGGTTATTTAATGGGCAAAGGCGAAGCAAATGAGTATTTTAATCAGGCTTTTGCACGAAATATCCATGCTTCGTATTTGGAGTATGTAAGCGAATTTAAAGACGATAAAACAAAAGGAATTACGCTGGCCGATGAATTTGAGAAGGGATTGAATTACCTGAGCTACGGACCGGCTACTTTGAATCTGATTCAGGAATATGCACATTTAATGGCCTTTTATTTAAACGATACTGAAAAAGCCTTGTTGGTTTTGGAAAAGGGATTAAAAATTCCTCAGTTAAAACCAGAAGAAATAGGATTTTTAAAGACCGAAATGGCTGATATTTATGTGTATGCCGACGATCCCTGGGAAGCTATGTTGATTTATTCGCAAGTGATTGATGCCAATAAAAAGAACACGCTGGGTGACGATGTAAAATTGAAAAAGGCTCGTTTGGGTTATTACATGGGGAATTTTAGCTGGGCAAAAGCACAGCTCGATGTGTTAAAAGCCAGTACCTCGAAGCTGACGGCCAACGACGCGATGGAACTTGCCATGATGATTGGAAACAACCTTAACCTGGATACCACTGCTGTGCCTTTGCAGATGTTTGCAAAAGCCGATTTGTTGTTTTTTCAGAATCGCGAACACGAAGCAATGCAGGTGCTCGATTCAATTGCCGATATTTATCCGTACCATACTTTGGTTGATGATATTCTGTTCAGAAAAGCTAAAATTGAAGTGGAAAAACAGAACTATGCTTTGGCCGTTGAATACCTGGAGACAATAATAACAGATTTTAGCTACGAACTTTTGGGAGATGATGCACTTTTTATGCAGGCCGAAATTTACAACTATCAACTCGATCAAAAAGAAAAAGCAAAAGAGTTGTACAAGCTAATGTTGAGTAGCTTTCCGGGAAGTGTATTTATTGAAGAATCGAGGGCAAAGTATCGCGAACTAAGAGAAATTTATCCCGATAAAGAACCGGAAAGTAACGAAGGGCTTTTTGAGCGGGCCATTGAAAATACGGAGTTTTAGGATCAACTGTAGCACCTTCTGCTCCAGTTTTTATTCAACTAATAATTTATATATTCCACTTAGTCCGTTTAATTCAAATTCCGAACCGTCTATTTCTATTTCATTATATCTTGTAAAAGCACAACAATTCTTACTTAACCTTTCAGCATCGACAAACAATGTAAACAACCTTTCTGATGAGATTTCAATCGA